>JAIESS010000063.1 GCA_019745755.1 Alphaproteobacteria bacterium | reverse complement strand
AGTTTGTGCGCTTGCAATCTGGGCCATTATTTCTTCTCCATAAGGAACATCGTGAGAATGTATAAGAATCGCTTTTGCAAAGGCTAAAAACTTGGTTTTCGTAAGAAAGAGGACACAAACAATATCACTTACAATAGTTTTTACTATTTATAATAGATTGTTAATACTTTAACAGCTGAAAGGAAAAATTATCATGGTACAATCAACATACAAAAGCATCTAACCCTTTTTACGAAGGGGAAGGAAGGATCTGTTTTTCAGCATTTCAAAAAAGCATCAACGACTTTTGATATATAACTACTCTTGGAGCCTTTGACGAAAATAATATCATCTTCACGTGTGGCCGCCATTACCCGTGGGATGAGGGCCTCAACAGTTTCACTATACCCCCCTCGTTTACTCGGTGATAACTGATTATAGAGATGTTTCATTTCTGTGCCTGATGCAAAGATAAGATCAATACCAAGGCTATCAATCATAAGAGCGAGTGCTTTGTGATATTCAGCGCTTCCAGCACCGAGTTCCTTCATATCCCCCAGGACGGCAATCCTTCGACCATTCCCATGGGGTTGTGTCATAGCAAGAACCGATAGACCTGCCCGCATGGAGGATGGATTGGCATTATACGCATCATCAATGAGTGTAATATATCCTTTTTTAAAAGGAAGGGTGTGACGGAGCCCGCGCCCCTGCACAGGTTTAAAGGTTTGCATGTGAGGGAGAACATCCTCGATCACAAGGCCAAAGGCTGTGCAGGCAAGAATCACGATGAGGGAGTTGAGGGCTGAATGCTCCCCTGGAATATGAAGCGTATATGTATAGTTTTTGCCATGAATGCACGCAACAACAATGCTCCCGGAACCGTCTTTGTCGGGGGTAAAGGAGACGAGTTTTGCCGTTGCATCAGCACCCTTACCAAATGTAAGGATATTAGATAAGCCAAAAGACTTTGCTTTTTTATGCAGCGTATCAAAATGAGGCGTATCCAAGGGTAAGATGGCCGTGTCATTAGCATTGAGGGCCCGTAGAATTTCGGATTTTTCCTCTACGATGGATAAAATCGACCCCATATGACCGATATGTGACTCACCAATATTTGTAATAATCCCTATGTGTGGACGCACAAGGTGAGCGAGGGGAGAAATCTCCCCAGGGTTATTCATGCCAAGTTCAAACACAGCGTACTGCGTGGATGCTTCAAGATGGGCCACGCTGTAGGGAACACCAATGGCATTGTTATAACTGGCGCGGGAATAAACCGTCTCTCCAAAGTTTTTAAAAACATGGGCAAGGAATTCCTTTACGGTTGTTTTGCCGGCACTTCCGGTCACTGCGGCAATCTGAGCGGTGGTGCGGTTGCGTGCAAATGCGGCAAGTGCATCCATGGCTTTTTGAGATGAAGCCACAACAATTTGTTTGGCCGCAGGGATTTCATTATGTGCCGCCATCACAATAGCGGCCTCAGCGCCGTTGCTGAGAGCGGCCTCCACATAGTCATGACCATCATGGGCGTCGCCTTTAATTGCTATGAACAGATCACCAGAGCGGGTTGTGCGGCTATCCATAGACAGGCCTGTATAGGGTTTTTGACTATAAACATGGTCATTTTGAAGAGCCTGCTTTAGTTCAGCTTCTGTCCACATGGAAACGTTTCCCTTTTATAAAACTCCTCTCCTGTATACCACTTTCCTTTGTGCATTGTATACCGTTGAGGGCCTATGCTGATAAAATGATATGAAAAATTTCTTTGTTATTTTTTGGGGATTTTTTTCATTAGTGAAGACTTTTTAAAAGGCGATTTTTGTTTACTTTTAAATACCCAAGCAATATATATTGTATATAATTACAAAAAACAATTAAAAAGATGACAAAATGATCAATAAAAAAACTAAAGGCTTTTTTCCAACCATAGCAATGGCATGTATGATTGCAGCGCCTGTGATAGCTGCAGATAATAATGACCAGGATCATAGAAGGCGTGCTGAAGAAGTAAAAGAACAAAAAGCGGCCTTAAAAACAGAAAATGTAGGGAGCTATAATGGTTCTATACCCACGGGTTCGAATCCATTTCAATATTTGCCAACAGACATTCATCAGGATATCTTCGAGAAAGCTGCTGAGAAAAGTTCACAGACGGCAAAAAATCTGACTTCTACAGATAAATACTCGAATGACCTGATGTACATGAACGGTGAAAAAAACCTCGCCCATCAAGCACGACAAGATTGGGAAATTGCCAAGTCTATAAGCGTGGTGACTGATGGTGAGGGCTATATAGAAATATTTAGCATAGGGAATACCGTTAACAACCGTGTGCTTCAAAATCTGTGCGAAATGCACCCTCATTTAAAAAATCTTACCATACAGGATAACAAAAAAATTACAGATCTTACCCCCATCTTAATGCTACATAATCTAGAATCATTAGAGCTCGTGTGTAAGGGGGTTACCGTTATTCCAAACCTTGCAGTCCTACATAAGCTCACTGTTGTTGCCTTGGTGAACTGCATAGGAATTCAAGATCTAAGCTTTCTCAACGCTTTAAACCTTGATACTCTGGGGCTTTCAGGATGTACAGGTATTACAAATCTTGAGTCGCTCTTGCATTGCAATATTAGCCGCGAGATTTGTCTTGACGGATGCACAGGCATTACAGACTTAACACCCCTTGAGAAGCAAATAAATCTTAAAGAACTAATCCTTCGGGACACAGGAATAAGTGAAGAAAAAGTCATAGCTTTAAGCAGAGCTTTACCTCATTGCGCGATAAAATGTGGAAAAGTATGAGTGGTGATGAATTCTATATACAAAATGGTCAACGACTTTAATTGATTCACTTCGGAGCCGTGACCTTTTGGGTGCGGCTTCATTGATTATGAATGAGTGAGCCACTCTTTCAACATAGCTGCAGCTTTACCACGGGCAGAGAATTGCCGTCGCATTATATCCCCCATCTCCGCCAGGCTCAGTTTTTTTGGATTGTTATCAAGGGGTACAAAAATCGGTGTATACCCAAATCCCGGTTGATCCGACTTTTCAAAATCAAAATACCCCGCCACAACACCGCGGAACACTTTCTCCACCGCAGCGTCTTTATATGCCAGTGTGCATACAAAATCCGTAGCGGGATCCTTGTCTCCAAGCATCTTTTGTAATGTTTCAAAAGCATATTTAAAGTCCCGCACACCATTCTTTTCCGCAAAACGCCCCGCATGAATACCCGGTTTGTCTTCCAATGCATGCATACAGAATCCCGAATCATCGGCAATGGAAAGCAACCTTGTTACCTCAAAACTGTGACGGACCTTAATAAGCGCATTCTCTTCAAAGGTGGCACCAGTTTCCTCCGGATCATTGTGTGTATAATGAGAGATAGGCAACACGTCATAGGGTGAGTCCGCCATATAGTACGTAAGATCCTTAAGTTTATCGTTGTTGTGGGTTGCAATGATGAGCTTTAGTAGTTGCATATTCAAATTTTTCTTAACTGTTGACGAATGTGTTGATAATGCTCGCAGTATCATTCAATTGATTCTCACGAAGATTGTCCCGCAAAAAAGGCTCTTGAATCACATGTTGAGACACATCAAGCGGCCCTAAATATTTGCGCGCAATATCCTTATCACAAAATGGGTGAATCACATCACCTATAATTTGGCCCTGCTCATGGCCTTTCCCTGCAATAAGAAGCACATCCCCCTTTTTAAGTATCTGGATAGCACGGACGATGGCATTTTCGCGCCCCCCTATATCAAGGGCTTCTGTCGTTCCCATAAGCACCTGCGCACGTATATCAACCGCATTTTCTGTGCGCGGATTATCGTCTGTGATAATAACATGATCGGCCCATTCGGTGGCAATTTGCCCCATAAGGGGGCGCTTTGTGCGATCACGATCCCCTCCACAACCAAAGACAACAGATAATTTTGAGCTAGTGTGCGCGCGAAGGGATTGAAGGGCCCGCTTGAGTGCATCCGGTGTATGGGCATAGTCCACAAAGACGTCGCCTCCTTTTTCACTTGTCCCCACATGTTCCATACGACCCCTGGGGCTTTTGAGATTTTCAAGGCCGGGCTTTAAATCCTCAAGACGGCAGGGATGAGATGCGAGAAGAATCCCAATAGCCGCTAGAATATTAGCGATTTGAAAATGTCCCACTACGGGAATATCGACAGTTAATGACATATCAAAGGCCCGCAAATACACCGTCATACTGTTGGCGTGAATCGCCTCAACACACCCATACAAATGAGCGGATGTATCCTCTAAACTATAGGTAAAAACACTCAGGCGTTTCTCCTTGCATAGGCGTACAAGCTCATCGCCATACGTATCATCTTTATTAATGATGGCCATACCGTTGGAATCCAAAATATCAAGAAAAAGGCGTGCTTTTGCCTGAAAATACTGATCCATGGTCTCGTGATAATCCAAATGATCTTGTGTCAAATTGGTAAAGGCGGCATATTTCACCGTCACGCCATCAATACGGTGTTGATCAAGGCCATGACTAGAAGCCTCAAAGGCAAAGAAGGTATCTGGATTATAGGACGCAATGTCGTGAAGCAATTGATGGTAGTGGTACGCATCCAGAGTATTAATCCCCTTGGGTAAATCAATCGTCGTATGGGTCCCCTCTAAGCCAAGGGTTCCATAGCTTATTGCAGGAAGTTTGAGGGACGCCCAAAGCTGACGAATAAAATCCACTGTGGATGTTTTACCATTAGTGCCCGTAATGGCTGCGAGATGCTTTGGTTGATTTGGATAGAATACGGCGCAGGCTTTTGCAAATGCAAGGCGTCCATTGTCCACATGAATAAAGGGAATGCCTTCCACGTGTTGTTGCTTTAGGGTAGAAACAATGGCACAGGCACCATGCTCTACGGCACACTGGATATGATCCGTATTTCCTGTTACATCGAAAAATATATCCCCCGGTTTAAGGATACGCGTATCCACGGAAATACCCGAAAAACCGGCATCATGACCAAGGTAAGCTATGCCAATATCATTCAAAAACCTTGTCAACGACAGTGTTTTTGAATGTTCACTCATCAGAGACATCGTAGTTAACCATTTTTATATTAGAGTGTGTCGATTCTTTGTAATCGAAATTAGGAGCAATGCCAAGCATTGGTGCTAAGCGTGCCACCATTTCTCCTGCTGTGGGACACGCATTCCACCCGCCCGTTGAAAATCCATGGGTTTTTTTAAGGCCCTTGGGTGAATCCAGCATAACCATAAGGAGATACCGCGGTGCATTCGCAGGAAACGCTGCAAGGAAGGATGTTGTTTTATCATTGGCATGATAACGTTTGCCACGCACAATGTGAGCCGACCCTGTTTTTCCCAGTACGGGATACCCTGGAACCTCCGCCCTAGATCCAGACCCTCCGGTGACAACCATGCGCATGACTTTACGAATGCCTGCCGATGTTTCTTTGCTCACAATGGGCTCTCCCACCACGGGCATTTTTTGACGAAGAAGTGTCAGATGACGAAATTCCCCATTATTAATAAGAGCGGCGACAGTCTGAAACGTATGGAGGGGGGAGACTGAAATGGCATAACCAAAGGAATTACTGATAAGTGTCGCATCTGTGGGGTTTTTATTCACAATGGGGGCACCAATTTCAGGAATTTCAAGCTTTGGCTTAACATAAAATCCAAAGCGTGCATAGTATTTGCGTTGCCACTCTAACCCGTAATCCAATGCAATTTTCCCCGCCGCAATGTTTGAGGAGTGCATGACGGTGTCAGCCACGGTTAAAATACCATTATGTTTGGGGCGCCAGTCTGTAATAGTGAATCGACCGATTTTTATAGGGTTGCGTGCATCATAAACCGTTGAAAGCTTAATCCTCCCTGTTTCCAAAGCAATAGCTGTGTTGATGAGCTTAAACGTTGATCCAGGCTCAAACACACCGGATGTATTACGGTTAAAGATCGCAGCTTGTACGTTTTGATTGGGCTGGTTCGGATCAAAATCTGGCAAGGATACCATGGATAAAAGCTCACCGGTTTCCAAATCCATAAGCATCGCATTCCCGGCAAGGGCTTGAAACTCATCAATGGCTGCTTTGAGAACATCATGCACAACATGCTGACACTTCACATCAATAGATAGAACAAGAGGCGTTTTATCCTGACGGAGCTTTACATCAAAATATTTTTCAACCCCGGATAAACCTGTATTATCAATGCCGCAGTAACCAAGAACGTGGGATACCATGGAGCCATAAGGATACACGCGCCGTTGATCCTTTTCCAAATACACACCGGGAATGCCAAGATGGTTGATGGCTTGCTCCAACTTTGGTGTCACGTGACGGGCAATCCAGACGAATCCTTTTTGAGAAGACAAACGCTTCAATGTTTCATCAAAATTAAGATCGGGGATCAGAGCACATAGTTTTTCAGCGGCTTCCTTCGCATTCAAAATTACCTTTGGATTCGCGTAAACAGATGCCGTGATAAGGTGAGTAGCAAGAATTTCACCGTGGCGATCCACAATATCAGCACGTCGTAGATTGAGCTCGTTTTGCTTATCCGTATTAATTTGCTGCCGTTCCCCTGAACTTCTAAAAATCATGACATCAAAAAGACGTAGCCCGATGAAAAGAAAGGCAACAGAAAACAACATAACGCCAACAACAATGCGGTTGCGTGCACGGTCCAGAATGGAGTGATCCCGCACAACCTGATGCCACAGGCTAAGGTGGTGCGTCAATGCCGAAAATGATTTGGAGGCCAAGTTTTTCGCCATGGGGGGTAAACGTTTACGCATCACACACCCCCTCCATAATATTGCCCCCCATTAATGATCTCCCATGGCGACATCAGCGACTTCCGCAATGAGTTGATCCAATGCAAATTTATCATAAGCACCATCACTTGGCGCAAGAAGTTTGAGTGAAATAAACTGCGTGGATTTAATAGGGCCGATATTGAGATGTTTTTGAGCAAGGGTTTGCAAACGCCTTGGATCATTCAAGTGAGTCCATTCCGCTTTGAGGACATGAATAGATTCGTGGGTTTCCTTGATGCGTGAAGCAGTCTGTTTATGCTCTTGCTCCAAAGCAACAACCTGATATTTAATATGAAACAGCGCCATACCCGTTGCAATGGCCACACACGCAAAGAAAAGAGTGGATCGCTTAAACATACGGCGTATGCTCCGTTATCATTAATTCTTCGCCTGTGCGAATAGCATAGCGCAGCTTTGCGGAACGGGAGCGTGGATTTTTATGCATCTCTGAATGACTAGGAAGCAGCGGTTTTTTTTGCAAAAGTGTAAAAGCCGGTGTTATGCGGTGCTCCGCCATCAACGGCATATGACGCGACGGCAGAGGCGTGTTACCACTTTCGCGCCGCATAAATTCTTTTACAATACGATCTTCGAGAGAATGAAATGTCACA
>JAIESS010000061.1 GCA_019745755.1 Alphaproteobacteria bacterium | reverse complement strand
CGCATTGGTATGGTGCTCTTTATTACATCAGAAATTCTCTTTTTTTCGTCCTTTTTTTGGTCCTATTTTCATTCGGCTCTCTTTCCAAATGAGATTATGGGTAATGTGTGGCCCCCCAAGGGTATTGCCACCCTGGATCCCTTTCATTTGCCCTATCTCAATACATTAATCCTCCTTTTTTCAGGTACAACAGTGACGTGGGCCCATCATGCGATTTTGGAAAATAAACTGGATGAAGCTTTAAAGGGTCTCTTGGTAACGGTTGGTCTTGGTATAATCTTTACATGCGTGCAGGCGTATGAATATGGACATGCAGCCTTTGGATTAAAGGACGGAGTTTACGGCTCCAACTTCTACATGGCTACAGGTTTTCATGGTCTCCATGTGATTATTGGGACAATTTTTCTTGCTGTCTGTGCTTATCGTGTTTGGAAGAAGGATGTTACTCCTAAAGCTCATATTGGTTTTGAAGCCGCTGCTTGGTATTGGCATTTTGTTGATGTGGTCTGGTTGTTCCTCTTTGTGTCCATCTACTGGTGGGGTCAAGGACCTGTGGTGGGTCATTAAGGAAAAAATTTCCCAAAACCGCGACTTTTGCCTTTTCTTCCTTGGGTTTTTCTGTATAATACCCAATATACTTCAGCGTATGTTTTGGGCACTTAGCTCAGTTGGTAGAGCAGCTGACTCTTAATCAGCGGGTCACAGGTTCGAATCCTGTAGTGCCCACCATTTTTATGGTGGATTTTCTTGAAGTAAAACTATTGTCAATGCTCTCATTTTTTATGGCCCATAGCAGTAGTCTTATTCATAACAATAAAAAATCACTTCTTTCCATTTTTTCATGAAAAATTAACACTTTGTGTGCTTCAATAGGTAATGGGTATCTATTTCATGAGGCGTATAATGATTAAGATTCTTTTGGCAACAGCTTTTCAATTTATGTTGTTTTTTTCCAACGCATCCCTTTTTGCCCGTTATGCAGACCTTGAACAGGATGCTGCCCATCTTATGCCGAGACCGCTTCACAGAAATAATCAGTATCTTACGGCACTGGATCAGCAGGCGCTTGATATTGGAAATAATGTGAAGACCTATATACAGGATTATGTTTTAACGGCTAACGATGCTGTTCAATATCGCCATCAATCTGGAATTTTGCCTCTGACACACCTCTTTATGCAAGAACCAACACATTTTAAAGCTCTCAAAATTTATGAAATGCACCGTGATAATGGTGAAGACTATATGACCGCAATGATGCGCGGCGTCTTCTTTGCTCTCATCCATATTCGATATGGACATCATCCCCTTGCAGGATTAGAACAAGATGCCCCTCTCTTCATGAGAGAATTTCATCGTTTAGAAGCGCACTTTAATCCATTTGATATTGCTCAAATGAGGAAGACTGCAGCAGGCGCGGCTTAAGATTATTTTTGATAATATTCCTTGAAGATCATGGTGTTAATGGGCATCTTATGAATAAATATTATCAAAATACGAAAGAAAAGCTTTATGGCAAGCCAAAGGCAACTGCGCGTGGGTGAAGAAGTGCGTCATGTACTATCCCAGACAATTTCTATGAATGACTGGCCAGTGGGGGAACTCAGTGTGCCCGTGACAGTGACACAGGTAAGTATGTCTCCCGATCTTCAAAAGGCCCTCGTGTTTGTCATGCCATTAGGAGGGGTTGAACGTGAGGAAACCCTTGAATTTTTAAGCGAAATGATTCCTTATATGCGTAAAAGGCTCGCAAGCTCCATGAGCCTTCGCCGTGTTCCCATGCTGCGCTTTGTTATTGATGAGACCTTTGATAAAGCGGAAAAAATGGACAATCTTTTTAAGGCAATCAAGCCATCGCCAATTAAGGACGATTAGTTTATCGTCCCCATCCATTCATATAAAATCCCCCGTAAAGGAGAGATATAATAAGACAGATGATGGCGAAAAAGGGAAAAACATAGATAACAGGGAAATAAGCAAGGACACCAAGGCTAATGATGGGGGACAGAAACTGCCCCATGTTAATGCTGGAGCTAAGCCCCCCTGCAACGCGCCCACGGACATGCTCAGGGGCGATACGCATTAGCCACGTCCCTGTATTTGGCATAACTATTCCAAATCCCATTCCTGCGATAAAAAGGCCAACAATAATGCTCACGTAGGTTTGAAACATAAAAAGGGTACCGTATCCCACGCCAATTAACATGAAGGCAACCATAAACATATGGGAGTGGGTGAAAACCCCTTTGATGCGTCCATAAAGGAAGGCTATGCTAGCCCCCGCAAGGCTGCATGCTGAAGTAGTAAGCCCCACATGAAGGGATGAGACATAACCAATTTCTTTTAGGACAAAGGGAAGTTGTGTCGGAATAATATAATAGATGGCCATATTGAGAAAGGCCGTCCCATACAAAATCCCAATCATTATAAAAGGAACAGGGGGGGTGTGATTACCATGAATCGCTTCTTGTACCGTTGTCTTAACTTGTTTTGCCTGCTCTGGCTCTGGGAGATGGTAGTACGCAAGGATAAAGGCAGGCAGCGCGAGAAGATAGATGAAAAAGGGAAAGCGCCAGTGAAGGGTGGCCACAAAACCCCCTAGAATAAAATAAGTCATTCCTCCTACCCCCATGGCACTACTAAAATAACCCATAAATTGCTCTCGTTCATGTCCTTTAAAGTAGTCCGATACGAGGGTAACAGCCGTTGTCATACTCATGGAAACAGCAATACCAAGACCTATGCGGCTTATAATGAGTGGTGTAAGATGTGGATAAATACCTCCCCAAACACCTGATAGTGAAAAGAGAAAAAGCCCTGTGAGCAGAACCTTACGCCGCCCAAATCGATCCACCAAATAACCCATGAGTGGAGAGCATAGCAAAATCATTAAGGCGGGAATCGAGAGAAGCATTTTTCCCCAAAAATTGGCTTTCTCTGGGGCCACACCATCAGCAATCAGATGATCCACAATATGGGGAAGAGATGGTGCAATAATGGCCCCTGCAAGAACCGTTAGGCTTGCAACGAAGAGCAATACGCTCTTTCCTATAAAATCAATGGTCACTTGTTTTTATCTTTAGTAAAATAATTCAGTGTGACGGATATTTTTCATGATGGTAATCTGCCTCAATTTTTCCTAAGTACTTATATAGTTAACATGTGTTGTATGTCTTGTACTATCAATTGATGGCTATCGTCCTCTATAATTTTGTGTGTATCACATGTTTAAGAATAGGGTATAAATGGAAAGCTCTTGCTTTTTTCTGTGAATGTGTGTATTAATTCTCCTTAAAGGTTAATTTTAAACAGCTAAGAAGAAGAATCATGGCAGTTCCAAAAAGAAAAACAACACCATCCCGCAGAGGTATGCGCCGCTCACACCATGCATTAAAATCCGTTATGAGCGTTGAGTGCTCTAACTGTGGTGCACGCAAGCTTCCACATCACGTATGTGATTCATGTGGTCATTATAAAGGACGTCAGGTTTTTTCAAAGAATCAATCTGAAATTGTTGCTGACTAACGTTATAACCACCCATGACAGTTGTGATTGCACTTGATGCTATGGGTGGTGACCATGCACCGCAAATTGTTCTTGCGGGCGCAGAGCTTGTTCTCTCAGAAAAAAGATTCACACACACACACAATACCCAAATAAATTTTCTCTTGTTTGGGGACGATCAACTGTTAACGCGCCTCATCAAGGAATTTCCCTTATTAAAGTCTCATGCCCAGATTTGTCATGCAGAACAAGCTGTTACAAGCACAACAAAACCTTCTCTTGCTCTTCGGCAAGCAGCAGCCTCCGGCATGGGGCTTGCTATTAAAGCGGTGGCTGATGGACGGGCGTCTGCTGTTGTTTCCGCCGGAAATACAGGGGCTTATATGGCTCTTTCCAAAATGTTTCTTAAAACCCTTGATGGCGTTGATCGCCCGGCCATTGCTAAAATCATGCCAACACGTCGCGGCAAAAGTATCGTACTCGATCTTGGTGCCAACGCCGAATGCAACGTTTCAAATCTCGTTCAGTTTGGCGTTATGGGGTCCGTCTTAGCAGAGCATTCAGGGCTTTACGAAAAAGGACAAAAACCCACGATTGGGTTACTTAACATAGGATCCGAATCCTCCAAGGGTTTGCCCCACCTTCAAGAGACAGCGAGTATTCTTGAAAAATATGTAAATTTCTACGGTTTTGTGGAGGGTAATGATATTACGGCCGGCACAACGGATGTTGTTGTTACAGATGGTTTTTCGGGGAATGTTGCTCTCAAAGCCATTGAAGGGACAGCTCACCTTATTAAGCATTTCTTGAAAGAAGCATTAGCGCGCTACCTTAGTGGAAAAATCGGCTATCTTATCGCACAAAAGTCATTTGCGGCCCTTGCAAAACGTATGGACCCACGCTTGTATAATGGTGCGATCTTGCTAGGTTTAAGGGGGATTGCCGTAAAAAGTCACGGTGGAACCGATGCTGTGGGTTATGCTGAAGCTATTAAAGTTGCCCTCGATCTTGCGTCAAATCATCATAATCCTCTTGAAGTCGGCGGTGAGCTCAGCTTTAATCGGATCATTCAAGAGCGTATTGCTCAACTCAAAACATCCGCTTAGGGATATCAATGACGGCCATAGCATCACAAATCATAGGCGTTGGCGCCTATCTCCCCGAAAAAATTCTTACCAACGATGATTTGGCAAAAACCCTTGATACATCGGATGAGTGGATTAAAACACGGGTTGGCATTCAACAACGCCATATTGCAGCAAAAGATGAATTCACATCACACTTAGCGACCAAGGCAGCAAAAAATGCCCTTGATCACGCTGGTGTTGAGGCACAAGATGTGGACCTTGTTATTGTGGCAACAACGTCTCCCGACTATGTAAACCCAGCAACAGCAACACTTGTTCAGTCTGCCCTTGGTATTCCACCTTGCGGAGCCTTTGATGTTCAGGCTGTATGCTCAGGGTTTGTCTATGCGCTTACAACAGCAGATATGTATATACGGTCCGGTCAATCAAAATGCGCCCTTGTCATTGGCGCCGAAACCATGTCCCATCTTGTTGATTGGAAGGATCGCAATACCTGCGTTCTTTTTGGCGATGGCGCAGGGGCTTTTGTGTTAAAGGCTGCACCCGCGGACTCACCGTCCAAAATTCTTAGTTCTAAAATTTATGCTGATGGCCAGTTTGCACAGGCTCTATGTACAAAGGGGGTCCAGGATCAGGGAGCATTTGGCTATCTCACGATGAATGGCCGGGAAGTTTTTAAATATGCTGTTGTCAATATGGCGAAGGCTATCGATGCGGTGCTGGCTGAAAATGGACTCACCTATGATGCCATCGACTTTGTTGTGCCCCACCAGGCAAATCAGCGTATTTTGGATAGCTTGGCCGAGCGTCTCCATATTCCCTCTGAAAAAGTTATATCCACCATCGCCCATCACGCGAATACGTCAGCCGCCACCATTCCTTTGGCTTTTCACACAGCTATCCAGGATGGTCGCATTCAGACCGGCCACAAAGTGATTATGCCCGCCATGGGAGGCGGCTTCACATGGGGCGCTAGTCTTGTTGTTTATTAAAGTTTATTCATGAGATGAAACCCTCAACAAGATCCGTCATGATACGTTCATAGACAAAACCGTCGGGATTAAGGTCTGCCCCTAAATAATCAAGCGTTTTGACAACCACACCGTGGGCCTCAAGTTTTGATAGGATGTCCCCTTTGAACTGTTTTTCTTTAATGACAAAGGTCACATTTTTATCCGTCATTGTTTTTATAAGCGCCTCGAGGTGTTGAATTGATGCACCATGGTGAGGATCTGTAACAACGACACCCGTACAGAATGTGCCAAAATAATGATCGAAATACTGGGTAAAATCATGAAAACTAATGTAGGGTACGGGCTTAATTTTTGCCTTTAGATCTTTTCCAAAAACTGTTAAGTGCACCACCGCCTCATCACAATTTTTTTGAATGAGGGCTGTCTTCTCTGGCATCTTTTCACCAAGGATGCGAGCTACTTCCTTTACCATCATGATAGCATTATCAATGTCTAGCCAATAATGGCCGTCTATCATGGATGCATCATGGTGGTGATGGTCACAAGAACCATCATCGCCATGATCGTGATTACAAGATGATTCTTTTCCATCAAAGGTACGATAAGGGAGCAGCAAAAGATTTTTTGTTTTTGAGAGATCAATGGCGTTTGAGCAAACCTCCATGTGCTTTTTGATGGCGGTTTCATATATGGCGCCCGCCCAAAAAATAAGGTCAGCATTTTTTATTTTTGCAGCACCGTCAAGGGTGAGGCCTGTTGTATGAGGAGAACTCTGTCCTGTATAGAGCAAATCAATCTCAACATCTGTGTCCTTGGTGATCTTTGCTATAAGACCGTACAGAGGCTTAATGGACACAAGGATTTTCATAGGTTGTGCACATAACTGTGCGCTTAGAATAACCAAGCACAAAAGGAGACGAAGGATCATGATCTTACGCAATGGTGCATACCTCATTAAAATCAAAACGTGGGGAACGAGGGAAGAGTTTTGATGTATCGCCGTAGCCTAAGTTACACAAAAAGTTGGATTTAATGGCTGTTCCCTTGAAAAAAAGCTCATCCACTTTTGTGTTATCAAAGCCTGACATAGGTCCACAGTCAAGACCAAATCCCCGGGCTGCAAGCATGAAATAGGCTGTTTGGAGGGTGCCATTACGAAAAGCCGTGATATCAATGAGCGTTTGATTGCCCGCAAACCAAGACTTTGCATCAGCATGAGGAAAGAGCTTTGGAAGGTGATCATAAAACGCAAAATCATCCGCAAAAATAGCGGTTACGGGTGCTGTCATCGTTTTCTCAATATTACCTTCAGCAAGACAAGGTTTGAGCTTTTCTTTAGCTTCAGCTGATTTTATAAAAACTATACGAAGGGGGCTGCAATTCGCACTCGTGGGGCCAAATTTTGCAGCATCATACACCTTTTGAAGCAGATCATCGGGAATATCTTTACTGAGCCATCCATTGTGTGTGCGGGCATCCGTAAAAAGCATTTTGAGGGTGTTTGAATCCATTGGGCTTTACCTTATGTAGAATACAATACATTCTCACACCCTAGCGGAAAAAGGTAAAAAAATCCTTAAGATTAATCTTGATATGAATGCTCACAAGGCTATTGTTTATTTAGCGAAGAATGCCGTTTTGCCGGGTTCCAAAAATTATCGATACCGTTAATATGATTTTTCTCATCTTCCAATAATTTTGAGTAACCAATGCGAAAATACCGAAAATCTTAGGGATCCAGGCTGTTGTAGTCTCCCCATCAATCGGAATAAACAATACTGTCAGGCACAATTGTCTGCCAGGAATAATCTACTTAACGACAGAGAAATGTCTGATGATGAGCATGCTAT
>JAIESS010000011.1 GCA_019745755.1 Alphaproteobacteria bacterium | reverse complement strand
ATTTAACAACTCTTTCTACCCCCTTTTAAGAGCTTCAGCATCGAGAGCTTTGAGGATATCCCTTAGCTTGGCGGCTTTTTCAAAGTTAAGATTCGCCGCTGCGTCGAACATTTCCTTTTCAACTTTTGTGCGATCGAGAATAACTTTAGAAGAGGATTTTTCTGAATCCTTTGAATCGTATGTTGCACGTTTTTCACGCAACTGTTTTAGGATAGTTCTCGGTGTAATACCGTGGACGATGTTATAGGCATGCTGTTTTTCACGGCGACGCTTTGTCTCCATGAGTGCTCCCTCCATAGCACTTGTGACAACGTCTGCATATAAAATTGCACGCCCCTCCACGTTGCGCGCCGCCCGTCCGATGGTTTGTAGCAGCGATGTTTTAGAGCGCAGATACCCTGATTTGTCGGCATCTAAAATCGCCACAAGGGCGCATTCTGGGATATCAAGCCCCTCACGTAGCAAGTTAATGCCAACAAGGACGTCGAATTCCCCCGCACGAAAAGCCTGGAGAATATTAATACGCTCCAATGTATCAATATCAGAGTGCATGTATTGTACCTTAAACCCCGACTCTGTGAGATAATCTGTTAATGCTTCTGCCATCTTTTTTGTCAGCGTCGTTACAAGCACACGAAACCCCTTGGCAATGACATCCCGGCATTCCGCCATGAGATCATCGACTTGGTTTTGGCAGGGTTTGATAATGCATTCAGGATCGATAAGGCCCGTGGGACGAATGACTTGATCTGCGAATTCGCCCCCGGTGCGCCCTAGCTCATAGGGGCCTGGCGTGGCGGATACATAAATCGTTTGGGGGCGAAATGTTTCCCACTCCTCAAACATAAGGGGACGGTTGTCCTTACAGGAGGGGAGACGAAAACCGTAATCGGACAGCACGGTTTTGCGCGCCCTGTCCCCCTTAAACATACCACCAATCTGGGGCACGCTCACGTGGCTTTCATCCACCACAAGGAGTGCATCTTTTGGTAAATATTCAAACAGAGTCGGCGGAGGCTCACCGGGGGCCCGTCCTGTCAAGTAGCGTGAATAATTCTCAATCCCGTTACATGTCCCTGTCGCATGCATCATTTCCAAATCAAACCGTGTACGCTCTTTTAAACGTTGATGCTCAATAAGTTTTCCTTGCTCCTCAAACTCCTTCAAACGAATGGCAAGGTCATGCTCGATCATCTTGATGGCTTGCTGCATGGTAGGTCCACCAGTAACGTAGTGACTATTGGGGTAGAGTTTTACCTTCTCCATTTTTTGAAACTTCTCGCCCGTAAGCGGATCAAATTCACGGATATCCTCAATATCATTATCAAAAAAGGTCACACGCCAGGCACGATCACTAAGGTGGGACGGGAACACATCCAAGGTCTCCCCCCGCACACGAAAGCTCCCCCGAGTCAGGTAAAGGTCATTGCGCTTATACTGGAGCTCCACCAATTTACGAAGCAATTTCGTGCGATCCACGGATTCACCCACTTGGAGATCAATGGCCATGGAGCTATATTCGGCGGAGCTTCCAATACCATAAATACACGACACACTGGCCACGATGATAACATCCTTACGCTCAAAGAGGGCACGGGTTGCACTGTGGCGCATACGGTCAATCTCTTCGTTAATGGCAGCGGTTTTCTCAATAAAGGTATCCGAACGTGCAACATAAGCTTCTGGCTGGTAATAATCATAATAGGACACAAAATATTCAACGGCATTGTCTGGAAAAAAATCCCGCATCTCGTCATAGAGCTGAGCCGCTAATGTTTTATTCGGCGCCATAATGAGTGTGGGTTTTTGTGTGTTTTGAATGACGTTCGCAATAGTGTACGTCTTACCCGTGCCCGTCGCCCCCAAAAGCACTTGGTCATGCTTTTTCTCCACAACGCCTTGAGTCAGATGTACAATAGCGGTGGGTTGATCACCAGCAGGCTGAAAGGGGGAGATGAGTTTAAAGGTCACAAGACATATCCTTTGATATTTTAGGGGGATGTGCTAAAAGGGTTTACTATCATGTAAGCTTTTTTTAGAAAAAATACACTAGAAATAGCATGAAATCCACCGTGATATGGTCAACCATAGAAACAAAATCCTTATGACATCGCACCTTCACTCCTTTTATCAAATCCTGAGACAACACATTTTTCCTTGGTGGATGTCGAAGGAGAAAATAACAGCATGGGTTGGACTCATTAGCCTTATTGGGATGAGTATCTTTTCCGTCTATATGGCCGTTTTGATGAATGAGTGGAACCGTGATTTTTTCGATGCCATTGAGAACAAGAATATGGATGACTTTTTACGCCAGGTTCTTGTTTTTATTCCTCTTATGATTATCCTCATTATGGATTTTTGTAGTCGTAGCTATTTAAGTTCCTGGCTAAGTTTTAGGTGGCGGCGTTGGGCGACAAATGACCTGCAAACGAGGTGGATCACTGATAAGAATTTCTATAAAATCCCTCTTAAGACACGGGAGCTCGATAACCCCGATCAACGTATCGCTCAAGATATTCAGAGCGTTAGCTATACATCCATCGATCTTTTTATGGCTTTTTTTAAAGAAGGCATTAATTTTGTAACTTTTTCAATTATTTTATGGGGATTATCAAGCGGCCTTGATTTTACCATAGGGGGGAACTCTATCGCTATTCCAGGACTTCTTGTATGGGCCGCTTTTGCTTATTCTTTGTTCGGTACTATTATTATGTTTAAGGTGGGTGGACCGCTCATCGCACTGGATCGCATCCAAGAAAAACGTGAAGCTAATTTCCGGTATAGCCTCATGCGCATTTTTGAACACCGCGAAGAGATTGCCACATTAGGAGGCGAAATCGTAGAGGATAAAAACCTCAAAAATAGTTTTAAGGCTCTCACACGTAATTACTACGACATTCTAAAACGTATTATTTTTGTCAATCTTTTTCAAAATTTTTACATGAATGTCACGATGTTCATCCCCCTTTTTCTGGTGGGGCCTTTGTATTTTAAGGGCGCCATGACTATGGGAGTCTTGATGCAGATTCGGGATATATTTGACCGGGTCAATATGTCAATGTCAATCATTGTGCTTCAATATAGTCAAATTGCAAGCTTAACAGCCTCATTGCAACGACTCATTGGTTTTCACAATCTTATGGAGACAAGCCCTCCTTCGGCACCTAATTCGAGTGCAGTACTATTGGAGCGCATCACTGTACCGTCACTCACTATTTCTTCCCCCGAAGGGAAGCCCATTTGGACATCGCCATCCTTTGAACTGAAAACAGGGGATCGCAAAATCCTCATGGGGCCGTCGGGGACAGGGAAGACGAGCCTCCTTCGTGTACTATCGGGAATTTATTCCTATGTGGACAAAGAGGACATCACCGTTAAAGGAAATGCCCTATTTATGCCCCAGCGCCCCTACATGCCTATCGGAACATTCCGTGATGCCTGTGCTTACCCCAATCTCACGGCATCTGACGACGACCTTCTTCCACTCCTCAGATTGTGCGATCTGGAGCATCTGACCCCCGTTCTTGATGAGATTCAAGATTATCAGAATATACTCTCCGGTGGTGAGAAGCAGCGTATCAACTTTGTGCGTGCCCTCCTTTCTAAACCCACATGGTTGTTTATGGATGAACCTGTTGCTCACCTGGATAAGGACTATACAGAGTCATTAATTACTCTTTTGACACAGAACCTTCCCCATACAGGTATCTTTATCGTATCTCACCAAGAGATCAATGGTTTTGAAAGAGTGTAAAAAAGATCACCTCATGGGAGTTTTTCTGTATATTAATCCCACGATCATTCTCATTAACCGGTGGTTTTTATGATGTCCCAAAATAACACTCTTACTTATCATTTTTCATCCCCTGTGGAAGATGGACTTGATCAGTATTTATCTGATGGTATCTCAGCCCTTGCCTTTAAAAAACGCGGCTTGGCTCCCCTCATTTCACACTCCTATGCATTAAAAAATGAGGTGGGTGAATTTAAAGGTGGTGTTGAGTTTTATCTCAATTACGGTGGGATTTATATCAGCTGGCTTTATGTTGAGAAGGCTTATCACGGCCAAGGTTATGGAGGACAACTCATGCAAAGGGTTGAGACATTTGCAAAGGAGAAAGGAACCCGTTTTATTGATGTGTGCACCATGGATTTTGAAGCTCTGGATTTTTATAAAAAGCATGGTTATGTCGTTGATTTTGAGCGTCATGGCTTTGATGGCGGTTCTATTCTTTATTTTATGAGAAAGAAAATATAGGCACTCATCATTTTTAATGGTTGCCCCTCCTCAAGAAAATTTTCTATCACAAAATACATTTTACAAAATCGGCAGGGCTATACAAAAAAGGGGCATCAAAGAGACCCCCTTGTATCTGTGCATTAAAACGGTATTTTTTATTGATTGTTTGAGACGTTTTCTAGACCCTTCTCAGAAAGACTTTTAACCTGCTCAAAGATTTGTTTTGATACCTCAAGATTGTGTGATAATGCACTGCAAAGCTCTTTTCTCTCTAATAGCTCATGAATTGCCACCTCAAGTTTTTTTTCTAACTCGGCTTTTGCCAACGTCAAGCTCTGAAGTGCCTCATCCAATTCATTTTTTACGGAACTCAGTTTTTCATGTGCTTTTTCAAGTTTGTCATAATTGGCACGGAGTTCCTCTGTATTGGCACGGAGTTCCTCTGTTGTAGCTTTACCCTCTTGGATTGTTTGCTTGAGATCAGCAATAGTCTTTTGATTGCTCTCTGATTCGCGTGTGAGGAGTATGTTTTTTTCATTCATTATACTCAGTGTTCCCAAAACACCAGGAAGCATTTCCATAATGTGTTGTGTGCCGGCATCCTCGCTGTAAAATGCCTGGGGCTGCCTATTAAGATGCTTGCATAGTCCAATGTATTCATCATAAACAGTCCCTTCTGTAACGGGTTCCTTTACGCCATATGCGCTTTTGAGTGTTGACAAGATAACACTCTGATGGGTCCACACATTTGCAAGATCTTTGACAGTGAGAGGTGTCGGAAATTCAATCTCAAGATCACCTTTCGTTTCATATAGTTTTTGTTGTGTTTCCTGATCTGTCAAGTGTAAACAACCCATTTCCTCGATAAACTGTACTAATTGGCTAGCATAGAGAGGGGAATAACGATCTTTGATGTCTTCATCCGCATGTTTTTTAAGACCATTCCATGTGAATTTTATACGGGCATCTGCATCGGGGAAGTAACGGGTTGTAAGTGTAGGTTTTTGTTGTTCTGTGGTGGTGATATCGTCCATAGAAAAAGCTGTCTGAAGAGAGGCCGATGTAATCAATAGTGCTGCTGTTAATAGGGTTTTTTTCATTCTTTAATGTCCTTTTTATACCGAATAGATGCTGAAATGTTTCTACCACATAAAAATGTATCGAATTGGTTATTTTAAGTCAAATTTTCTTTAAACTTGATGCGTTGTTCCCACCAAGGGATGGTTATAACTTGGAAAGTGATCTGAGTCAGTTTGGATTTCTTTTGCTTATTCTGATCACGATGCCAAGCACCTTTAATAAAAGATGTTTTCCTGCTAAGACTACAAAGGAGAGTGACTATTTGGTAGAATGAGATGCAGGCTGTGGTGCACAAGAATAGGGATGAGACAGAAAATAATAATGATACATTGCTGCATCTAAATCCTGAGCAATTTGAAGCGGTGACCACAACGGAGGGGCCACTGCTGGTGTTGGCGGGGGCGGGGACAGGGAAAACCCGCGTTCTTACCACCCGTGTGGCCCATATATTAAAAGAAGGCCTCGCCCAACCCTGGCAAATTCTCGCTGTGACCTTTACGAACAAGGCTGCCGGTGAAATGAAGCACCGCATTCAACATACGCTTAATCATAGTATCGAAGGTATGTGGCTTGGCACATTTCACGCACTTTGTATTCGTATTCTTCGTCGGCACTGTGAAGTCCTTGGCTATGAGACACAGTTTACCATCGCGGATACGGACGATCAGCTGCGTCTTCTTAAGCAAATTATGAACGCCGAAGGGATTGATATTGCCCGTTATACGCCAAAGCTTGTGAATATTTTGATCAATCGTTGGAAGGACAAGGCGCTTTCTCCTGAGCAAGCATTAAAGCAAGATCGCAGCGCAGATCGTGTTGTTCTCCATGTCTATGCCCTTTATCAAGAGCGTCTTAAACTTTTGAATGTCATGGATTTTGGGGATTTGATTATGTTAACCCTTCACATTTTCTTGGCCTATCCAGAAGTATTAAAAATCTACCACGAACAATTTCGCTATCTTCTTGTGGATGAGTATCAGGATACGAACATTGCCCAATATTTATGGTTGAGGCTTCTTGCTCAAGGCACGCCCAATGTATGTTGTGTTGGTGATGATGACCAGTCCATTTATGGTTGGCGTGGTGCCGAAGTGGGTAATATTCTTCGCTTTGAGCAAGACTTTCCAGGGGCAAAAATTATTCGCTTGGAGAAAAATTATCGCTCCACTACGCATATTCTTGCAGCGGCATCGGCCCTCATTGCTTATAATAAGGACCGTCTTGGTAAGACGCTGCATAGTGTGATGGATGACGGCGAGAAAATTACCGTAAAGGCTGCGTGGAATTGCGATGATGAGGCGCGCTATGTGGGGGAAGAAATAGAAGCATGCCACCGTGCGGGGACGTCCTTGTCGGAGCTTGCGGTCCTCGTGCGTGCGGGCTTTCAAACCCGTAAGTTTGAAGAGCGCCTCATGACACTTGGGGTGCCTTACCGTGTGATCGGGGGCCTTCGTTTTTATGAGCGTGCCGAAGTGCGGGATGCCCTTGCTTATTTTCGCCTCGTTTTTCAACCTTCCGATGGCCTTGCTTTTGAGCGTATTGTCAACCTTCCCCGTCGCGGTATTGGTCAAACGTCCATGAATCTTTTTCATCAAACGGCCCGAGATGAGGGAGTTTCCCTTCCCAAGGCTGCCCGTATGCTTATGGAGACCCATCTTATTAAGGGACAAGCCCGCACATCTCTTGCGGAATTTTTTAAAAATATGGATCGCTGGCACGGGCAAATAAATGAGCTTAAGCCCTCGGAGCTTGCGTCTCTCATTTTGGATGATTCGGGCTATGTCACCATGTGGCGTCACGATCACGGTCCTGATGCACCGCAGCGTCTTGAAAACCTGAAA
Organism: Alphaproteobacteria bacterium; assembly: GCA_019745755.1. Taxonomy (GTDB): domain Bacteria; phylum Pseudomonadota; class Alphaproteobacteria; order Paracaedibacterales; family JAKBAR01; genus JAKBAR01. Next base: position 137 of record JAIESS010000011.1, on the reverse strand, counting down.
GAGCTTATTCGTGCTATTGATGAGTTTGATACGTTTCAAGGGTTTTTAGAGCATGTGAGCCTTGTGATGGAAAATACGGGTACGAATCAGGCAGATATGGTAAACCTGATGACCCTCCACGGGGCCAAGGGGCTTGA
>JAIESS010000187.1 GCA_019745755.1 Alphaproteobacteria bacterium | reverse complement strand
CTTACGCCCCCTTTTACGGGGGTGACTTATCCCACGCCCGGGGGGGGGGGCCGAAGGACTGTGAAATCTATTTGATGTATAATCATGCTACGCGATCATATAACAACAAGCAGCCTTCGCTTGCTCATCCGATTCTTTGCCAAGAGGTGAAAAAATAGAGGAAATATGTGAAATATTTTCTAAGTGTATAAAAAATATCAACGAGCCACGACGAAGGGGGAGTTTTCCCTCGTTTACATATTTATAAAATTTGTTTAAATTTGTATTTTAAACTTCAAGAAAGACTCCTTATGTTTTTGAAAAACATCGTGTTACGTAATTTTTTTATAGCTTTGCTATCAACTTTCATATGTATACAGCCATCCCATTCCATGATTCTTTCCTTAGGGGGGGGGTAGTGATGATGAGGATATGAACTTAGGGGGCGGTGGTGGTAAAGGCTCCATTTATGAGCATGTTACAGCCATTCTTCCTCACAGCCAAACACCTGTTATCCAATGCCCATTTAATAAAAGGACAGCTTTTTTAAGAGGGGATAAAAATGATAGCTTGCTTTTCTTTTCTGTCGCTGTAAATGCTCTTGAATCGATGCATTCCAAAGACTCTGATCAACCAAAAAAGAAACGAAAAATAACAGAAGACATAAAATTAACAACTCAAACAGAACAAAAAGAAAACGCCTTGGATGGAATGGATTTTTATCCATGGCTCGGTAGTTATAAAACAGCGGATCAAATGGTTGGTTATTTAAGTGACCTTATTGAACATAAAATATGCGGTCCCTATAAAGTAACCCATCAAGAAGAAGAAGCATTAGCTTTGGAAAAAAGGCTCAAATCCCGTGAACATGCCAACGATGCGTTGATTTCGCCCGCCCAAATGCCAGAGTATTTCAATATCCTTGCGTGGGCTAAGTATCATACTGTGGAGCGCGAAAATGCCATTATGAAGCATCTCCAAGAAGATAATTTTAATTATGATGTTTGTTTTAAGACACGAGATAGGCTCCTTATACTAACACTTGCCTCAAAACCTCTTCCAGCGGTTGATATTCCTTTTTTTGCTCAACAAATTCATGCATCACAAAGTATTTCAACTTTTTATGATGTATTATCCAGTTTTCTCGAGACTGTTTTTAATGAAGAAGTTGAACTTGTTACACAAATGTCTGGCAAAATGACCACAGGTTATCATCACTAAATATTGATTAAAAGCACAGCTGTTTTCCTATGAAGGCAGCTGTGTTAAAGGTGCAACATCATACACACCGTTGAGTGTGTGTGATGTGTGTCTACTTTAAAGTCTCCAACTCCTCCACAAGCCCCTTTAATACATCAAGCCCCCCTTGCCAAAAGGCTTTATCCTTAAGATCAAGACCAAAAGGTTTTAAGAGCTCGTCGTACTTTTTACTACCACCATAAGAAAGAAGCTCAAGGTATTTATCTTGAAAATTATCCACAGTACCCGATGTATAGACCTTATACAGTGCATTCACCAAGCAATCCCCAAACGCATAAGCATAAACATAGAAGGGTGAGTGAATAAAGTGAGAAATATACCCCCAAAAATTACTGACCATAGGATCCATATCAACGCTACTTCCAAGAGCTTCTGTTTGCGTTTGCATCCATAGATCCGCAAAGTCACCGTAGGCCAGCTCACCTTCTTTGCGCTTTGTGTGAAGGGCTACTTCGAAGGTATGGAAGGCTACTTGGCGAAAAACGGTGTTAATCATGTCCTCAATCTTACCGGCAAGAAGACTTTTTTTCTCTGCAACTGTTTGACAGCGCTTAAGAATCTCTTGAAATGTGAGCATTTCCCCAAAGACAGAAGCCGTCTCCGCAATGGTAAGCGGGGTGCGCCCCAGTAAATACGGTTGACTATTGGCAAGGTATTGATGAACCCCGTGGCCAAGCTCGTGAGCCAGTGTCATAACATCACGGCGCTTACCGACATAATTCAGCATAAGATAAGGGTGGGCATCCGGCGTGACGGGATGAGCGAATGCACCGGACGTTTTGCCAGGATAAGCAGGAACATCAATCCATGCATTATCAAAAAATTTCTTGCCAATGTCCGCTAGCCTGGGTGTGAAGCGATGATAAGCATGAAATACGATCTCTTTCGCCTCATCAAAGCTCACTTTATCGTCAGCAGCCATGGGAAGGGGGGCATTACGGTCCCAGTACGCCAATTTTTCTTGGCTCATTTCCTTGGCTTTCCATGCGTAATAACGATGGCAAAGGCTATAATTCGCCTTCACTGTCTCAACAAGTGCATCGACAACATCACCCTCTATATCATTGGCAAGATGGCGTGAAGCCCAGGGAGATGGGTAATGACGAAGAGTATCCTGAATCTCTTTATCCTTAAGAAGGGTATTAAAAATTAATGTAAAGAGGGATTTGTTAGATGTGAGTTTGTTTGATAATAGTGTTGCAGCTTCCTCTCGCATCTCAGGACTCTTATCAGACATGCGCTCGAGTAATTGGGAGAGATTTAATGTCTTGTTTGAACCATCTGTAAAGGTCATCTCCGCCAGCGTTTGATCATATAACCGTACCCAGGCTGAACCAGACGTCAGGTCTTTTTGTGCCAAAATTTGTTCTTGGGCAAGGTCAAGGGTATGTTCTTTATAAATACGCGTCAGAGTAAACCAGCGTTTGTATTCTAGTAGCTTTGGTGAAATCTTATACGCCCTCTCTAAATCCGCATCAGATAAGTCAATAATCTCAAGGGTGAAGAACATAATTTTAGTCGAAAAATCAACCTCAAGCTCATTAATTTTTTGTAGAAATCCTTGAGCCTTTTCATCCGTCATTTGGGTGGCATAGTAAAGATATGCAAAGGATGCCATCTTTGAAAAAGACTGAATCATGGATTGATACACCATAAGATCATCGTACAGATGCTCTAAACGACCTGCTACTTTTCCTTGGTTACCCGCAAAGATATCAATCTTTTTTTGAAGGGTGTGGATATCATGTTTTAACGCGGGATCATCGGGACCGTTGTATAAATCGGACAAGTCCCAGTGGGGTAACCCTTCTGTGTGGGTCTTTCGTTCAGCAGCAGTGGATGCAGTCATTATGGGCAAAGCCTCTATATTATTGAGTTTTAGGTACCTATGATAGTTCCTGAAATACACACACCTGGCAAGGGGATTTTTTGAGGAATTTTTTCAACTATTTTTCTTCTTGCCCATACACTCAAACATGTCTTTAATAAGGCATAAATTTTATGGAGTGCTGCCGTTGATATCTCTTTTTTCAATTCTTTTATGTTTTGCTTTAATATCACCAACTTACTCAGGCTATGCAAAAAAAGACGTATCCAAAAATCTCAAAGTGCCAACGCCGGATGAGAATGGGAATATCCCAACGCTCAACAAGTTTGGATTCTTATACGAGGATGTATTTATTGATCCTTTCACAAAGGATTTCATTATTTATTCGACCCAAGGAACAAAGAAGATTTTAGAAATTGGTGCCGGGTATGGCAATCTTTCTCTTGAGATTTTAAAAGGTGGAGTGGCAGCTGTTATTAATGATTTAGAACCTAGGCATCTTGATATTATCAAACAGCGCATTCCGAGGTCTCTTTTAGAAAAAACAGAATTCAAAGCAGGGTCATTTCCAGGAGATCTAGATTTCCCTGAAGGGTCTCTCGATGCTGTTTTTTGTCGGGTTCTCCAATTTTTGCCGGGAAAGGATATTGAGCGTGGTCTTGAGAAGGTGATGAAGTGGCTTAAACCTGGGGGTCGTCTTTATATTCTTCTTCCTACCATTTATGTCGATACAGCCTCCAAAAAAGTCAGGGAATCCTTTGACAAAAAACGTAAAGCAGGGGATCCTTGGCCCGGCATGAATACAGCGACGTCTGATATCTATCCAAAAACCATTGCCTATAATATGCCTGAAACTATACATATTTTTGATATGGATGTTATTGTAAATGCCCTTTTCCGAATATCCTTTGAGATTTTGCGTGTGGGTTATTTCGATCGTTATTACAGATTTACAGGGGAAACTTCATCTGGTAAACAAGGCCTCGGTGTCATTGCTGTAAAACCTGGAGTAGATACAGAAAAGAAAAATGAAGATTAATGGAGAAAGGAATACTTTAAAGGCCTTAATTTTTTATTTCCACCGCCACGTGGTACCATCGAGAGAATCTTCCAAAACGACACCGACCTCATCAAGTTGGCGTCGGACAGCATCAGCCTCTGCAAAGTCCTTTGTTATACGCGCTTGTTTGCGACGCTCAATAAGGTCTTCAATAGCCGCCGGAGAAAGACGTCCTTCACCAAAGGAAATCTTAAACCATGTGCTTGGATTATGTTGAAGAATCCCTAGAAAAGCTGCTGTTCTTTTCATCTTTTGTGCGAGTGTAATATCTTTTGATATGTTATAAGCTGTTGCTAATTCATGCAAATGCGTCATGGCAAGAGGTGTATTTATATCATCGATGAGCGCTTCAAATGTAGCATCATGCAACTCATTACTGTCCTCAACACTTTGACTATCTTCCAAAACACGGTACAATTTATCAAGAGAATGCTTAGCAAGAGAAAGATTTTCCTTGGTAAAGTCAATGGGCTGACGATAATGCGTCGATAGCATAGCATAGCGAATGACCTCACCATGATATTCACTCAAAAGGTCCCGTACTGTATAAAAATTACCAAGGGATTTTGACATTTTGGCACCATTCACCATCAAATGCCCATTATGCAGCCAATAATTAGCCATACGCTCCGTTCCATGGGCGCAGCAGCTCTGAGCCACTTCATTCTCATGGTGAGGAAAGACAAGATCAATACCGCCGCCGTGAATATCAAAAACTTCACCGAGATAGGCTGCGCTCATGGCTGAACATTCAATATGCCAGCCAGGCCGACCACGTCCCCATGGGCTTTGCCATCCTGGCTCATCATCATGAGAAGGTTTCCAAAGCACAAAGTCCCCTGGATGCTCCTTGTACGGTGCGATTTCCACCCGGGACCCCGCCACAAGTTCATCCATGGACCGACGCGATAATTTACCGTAGTTATCATATTTTTGATGACGAAAAAGCGCATGCCCTGCGTTCGCGTAAGCAAACCCCTTGCGAATGAGCTCTTCTATCATATGAATCATTTGAGGAATGTGATCCGTTGCCCTTGGCTCTCGGCTGGGAGGAAGGGCATTTAAGGCCTCCATATCAGCATGATAGGCTGCAATAGTGCGATCTGTAAGAGATCTTATATTCTCTTTATTTGCCTTGGCCGCTGCATTAATTTTATCATCCACATCCGTGATATTGCGGACATACACAACACGTGGATAAAGATGCTTGAGCAGGCGATACAGCACATCAAACACAACCACCGGACGCGCATTACCAATATGGGCCAAATCATAAACCGTGGGACCACACACATACATACGAATAAGTGCAGGATCCAGGGGTTCAAAAACGTCCTTTGTTTTTGATAGCGTATTATAAAGTTTAAGATGCATAAGGGCGCAGATCGTGATTATTCTTTTTCCACTTTAAAAGTATAGGGAAATTTTGTGAAGAAATTTCTCCATCCGAAAATGTTAACTACTTAGATAGTGTGAGTTAATTGATTTGCTATTTTCATGGTGCTCTGTTCACGTTTTTCAATGTTAGTTTTTGAGAATTCAGAGTCATGAATAATTGACGGAGATGCAAAAACACTTCACATCCTAGTGATAAATATTAACTGAAAAATACATGCCTATCAAATCCTATTAAAAAGGAATTTGTGCAAACCGACTTCGTCCAAGTCTTTTTGTTCCCTTTTAAGGCGGAGCTTTTCAAGGCCTTCTTTTTTCATACGTTTAAGGACTTCATAAGTCTTCATACGTGCATACATATTGCTAAGCTCACTTTGAAGAAGGACTTCTTGATGTTGAGCATACAAAAGTTTGTCTTGAATGACCTGAATTTTATCCCGTGATGCTTTTGCAAAATGCGGCAATGTCATAAAAGATGCCACATCCCCTGCAAAGGTGTTTTCTTTTTTAAGACGTTCCTCGGTGAGCTTTTTTTCTTCATGCATCAACAACATATCACGTGCAAGCATTTGGCGTTTTTTAAGGAGATTCTCTACGTGTTCTTTTTCAATTTTAATCAGTGTTTCAAGAGACTTCAGGGTATTATTTGCCACGGACACATCCAAACAAAGAAACGAACCAACATATCGAAGTATAATATGAAAAAAGTTAATGATTTGTTAAAAACCAAATAACTTTTCCCATATCCTAGACTTTTCACTATCAAAAAAGGTATGGTTGGAAGAAATAATCAATAATGTTTATGTGTTATGTCGACGCTCAGCTCACACCCTTTAAAAGTACGTTTTGCCCCCTCCCCCACAGGGTATCTCCACATCGGTAATATCCGAACAGCTTTAATTAATTGGTTGTTTGCGAAAAAGAACGGCGGACATTTTTTGCTTCGTATGGATGATACGGATTTGGAGCGGTCAAAACCAGAGTATGAGCTTGCGATTATCGAGAATCTTGAGTGGCTTGGCCTTACCCACGACAGTTTTTTTAAACAATCTGATCGTTTTGATCGCTATAAGGAAGTGATGGATAAGCTCATAGCAGCCGGTCGTTTATATCCGTGTTATGAAACACCGGAAGAACTTGAATTTAAGCGCAAACGCCAACTTGGACGGGGCGAGCCACCGCGTTATGATCGTGCTGCCCTTAAACTCACGATCGAGGAAAAACAAGCTCTTGAAGCACAGGGGCTGAAGCCTCATTATCGCTTCCTTCTCGAAGATAAGGACGTTTCCTGGCATGATCTGTCCCGTGGGGATGTTTATTTTGGGCCAGGAACACTGAGTGATCCTGTGCTTGTGCGGGCCGATGGCGCCTATCTTTATACGCTTACCTCCGTTGTAGATGATGTGGATTTTGAGGTTACACATATTCTTCGTGGTGAAGATCATGTAACGAATACGGCTGTACAGGTCCAACTTTTTGAAGCTCTGGGACGAGTGTCAGGGACGATCACCTTTAGCCACACGACACTCCTCATGGACAAAGATGGCAGTGGTCTTTCTAAACGCATAGGGAGCCTGAGTGTGGGGGAAATGCGTGCACAAGGCCTGGAGCCTATGGCTATCTGTTCACTTCTTGCGCGTCTTGGCACATCGCTTCCCGTACAGCCTGTGTTAACGATGGATGAATTGGCCTCACATTTTGATCTTGGAACGTTTAGCCGTAATGCCCCGCGTTTTGATCTGGATGAGCTTAAAGAAATGAATCATA
>JAIESS010000174.1 GCA_019745755.1 Alphaproteobacteria bacterium | reverse complement strand
ATAAATCTCAAGCGGTGATTGAGTTTAATATGGACGGCACCGTTATCACCGCCAATGAGAATTTTCTCAAAACCCTTGGCTATACGTTTGAAGAAATTCGTGGCAAACACCATAGTATGTTCGTGGATCCAGGGTATAAAGAAAGTCAAGAATACAAGCAATTTTGGTCCCTTTTAGGGCAAGGCCAATTCCAATCCGCTGAATATAAACGCTTTGGCAAAAATAACAAAGAAGTGTGGATCCAAGCATCCTATAACCCCTTGATTGATCTGAATGGTCGTCCCTTCAAAGTTATTAAGTTTGCAACGGATGTGACAGAAATGGTGACGATGCGTATGGAAAATGAACAGGGTATCCAAGAGGTAACGCGCGTATTGGGCGCTCTTTCTTCAGGTGATTTGACACAAAACATGCACTATGTCTACAAGGGAGCCTTTAACGAAATTAAATCCTCCGTTAATGGTACGGTTGAAAAACTTACATCCATGATTCAAAGCATTAAAGAGTCTGTTGTGATTATTAATGATGGGATTGAACAGATCTCAGTTGGAAGCGAGAGTCTCTCCCAGCGCACAGAGCAACAAGCAAGTAATCTTGAAGAGACGGCTGCTTCCATGGAGGAAATTTCGTCAACCGTCAAATCCACGGCCGACAACTCTCAAGAAGCAAGTCAATTGGGATCTGAGTCTCAAAAACTTGCTCAAGAGGGCGGAAATGTTGTGCGGTTGACTGTTGATGCCATGAAAGAAATAGAAGAATCATCGAAGGAAATTTCTGATATTACGACAATGATTGATGAAATTGCGTTTCAAACAAATCTTTTGGCCCTCAATGCCGCTGTGGAAGCTGCACGGGCCGGTGATGCGGGCAAAGGATTTGCCGTGGTTGCTGAGGAGGTGAGATCCTTGGCTCAGCGAGCATCGGCCGCCTCAAAGCAAATTAAAGTGCTTATTGTAAATAGTGGGCAGAATGTAAAAAAAGGTGTGGATCTCTCATCAAAGGCTGGCAATAGTATTGAGCAAATTGTAGAAATTTCGGCGAAGCTTTCAGATATTATTAATCAGATTGCGTGTGCATCGTCAGAGCAAACAATTGGCCTTGAACAAATTAATACAGCGATTAGCCAGCTTGACCAGGTCACACAAGAAAATGCATCGATGGTTCAAGAAAGTACGGCAGCGGCATCTTCCCTTCAAGATCAAGCGCAATCTCTCAACACTCTTTTAATGGGCTTTAATCTTGGAAATGCTTCTCAAGAAAGGATGCACGATTTTACATCTGAACAAAAACACCCTTCATCCAGCGCACAAAGAAAAAAAACATCCGTTGGTAAGGCAGCATCGTCTTTGCATACATCATCAAAAAAATATACGCCAACAAAAAAAATCTATGATGAAAGCAATGCTGCCTATGGAGAGTTTTAAAGCTTTCCTGAAATCATAAGACTACGCGGATCCTGTTGGCATGCATCAAATCCATCATAAAGGGTTTTGAGTGGTGTATTTTGGATCATACCTTGTACCTGCCTTTTTATTTGACGTGCTGAAGGATCTTCATCGTCAATAGGATCGTTCAAGAGATGGTCAATCAAGAGCTCCCTTATTTGTTCATAGGTCATGGGGTCTCGTTTATGAGTAGGATCATAGATCATATAGGTCATCTTCCCAGCATCATTAAAGCCGCAAGAAACAACATTTTCTCCCGCAGCAAGCCTTGCCGGCGCTGCACTTGGATGACCTTGAGATAAGACTGTATAGGCTTTATGATTCGCGATATAACCAAAAACCCCCGCTTCCTGGGCATCACGGATAGGGCCCATTACTTTTGTCAATTTATTATTATCTAAAAATTGAGCGTTATTACCCGTCAAGTCCCCCGTTTTATTGAGATACGCCTCACTCTCAGGGAATTTTTTCCATGTGGTGTATATCGTTGCAAGATGAAAAGCCAGATTACAATCAATAACATAGGGATTTTGACCTTCTGAAGGGGGCGTAAAAAAAGCCATGAAATGTGTCCCAAAATTTTCATCCGTCTTTGTGTAACACAAACGATTTCCGGTATCATGGGTGTATCCACCGAGGGAAAAACCCTTTGGAAGCTTATAGTCATCCCTACTTTTCACTTGATGTGTTGGATAAACACAGGATTGACGGATTAAAGTGTAAGCTTCCTTGGCATAATCTGCTGCGTCCTTGGAGACGTCCATACTATAGCCTTCAAAAGTCATGCCGCCCACAAAGAACAGCATCAAAAATACAAAACGTTTCATTTTCATTATCCTTTTTTGTCTATTGGTTTTTTATAATATATATAATGCTATTACTTACAAGTAAAAAACCTATGCATAACACTTTGAATGTGATCGAAATCATAAAAAAGAGGGCTAAAAAAAGAGAAGCAAAAATAAATTAATTGAGTTAAAATTAATTAAAATTTTTATAACTGAATGCGATGCAAGCTCTTCGGCAATATTTTTTCCAAGCTGATCCGCTATTAAATGAACAGAGATCTGTACAGCAGAAGGGGGCTTCCCCTGTAAGCGCCCCTCAGGCAAGAAAACTCATGGGAATAGCCCCTGTGGTAAATCATACGTATCCTCTGTCAGATATGACATTTGTGCATGCTCGTACAGCGGCTATCTTTGGTGATCGCTTTGATGCAAAACCAGCAAAAAAAAGTTGGCTTTTACGTTTATCCGAGTCTAAAAGGCTTAATCAATTCATTGACCATTGGGTCGTTCAAGAGTTTCGGTTTGTTATGAATAAATTATCAATTTTGGGGCTTGTCACAGGCCTAATGTTTCTTGGCGCTATCTTTTTTGCTGTAGGGTTTTTAACAGCCTATCGCACTTTACCGGCATCGGATGCTGCACCAGGACATGCCCAAGTATGGGCAAACGCCCTGCAAAGTGGTGGCAAGGGGCAGGGGGAAAATAGTGGCACTGCTGGCAATCCCTTGGCCTCTATAGGAGCCAATACTCTAGGGAGCCAAGTGCAACAGGGTGTGTCAAGCAAACTTGATAAAGTCCTGGGAGGGTTAGGCGCCCTTGCATCAAAAATACCAGCACCGCTTCAACCATTCATCCATTTTGCGGATAATAGAGTAAGCCAAAAAATAACACAATCTGCCCATGCCGCTAGTGATTATAGTCGCGATCAGGCTAAACGTGTATTCTCAGGTCAAGCTCCTCAAATGCCCCAATACACCCCTCAAAATCACCATCCTCAGCAACAGAAGTACCCCCCACAACCGTATGCTCAAGGTCAACAGGGACAATCCTACCCTCAACAACAGCAGATGCAACAGCCTTATCCTCAACAAATGTATGTGCCGCAACAACAAACTGAGTACCACTATCCGCAACAGCAAACGCAACAAAACTATCAACAACAATGGCAACAGCAGTATTACCAAGCACCAAGAAGATAGTGTCTCAGCAGTAATATAACTATTACATTAAAGTTGGTATTTTCTTTCCCTAAGAAGATCATTTTTTTTATCGTAGTCTTGGATAATGACTTCTTTTGTCAGGTGATTGCCAGAAATACGGGTGAATAAATTATTTAATGTAAGTGTTTCATCAAGATGGTCTGTTTTAAAACGGTATCCATTTCCATCAACGATAACATCAGAAAATCCCTTGATGCGTCCTGCCTTATTATGCGCGACGGCATAAAAACCTGAGCTTAGCACTTCAAGAATCTCATAACCCGTGGCCTCTCCATCAGGTGTGAGGGCTTTGAACATGGCATTATTGGCGCAGTGCGCATCCCCCGTTACAATCATTGTATGCTTGATCTTATTTTTGATGAGATGACCCATGAGTTCTAATCGTTGCTTATTAAAGCCCGCCCATGAATCTGTATCATCGGGGAGCAAGAAAAAGGCCACGGAGGAAATAATCATTTTAATTCGATCTTTCCTCACATCATCAAGCACCCAAGCTTTAAGGGCATCCATCTGCCCTTGACTCATGATTTCCCCTCTTGATGGATACCGTTCCTTCCGTAAGTCTGTGAAAAACATGTCGACACCGTTTGAGGCTGTAAACCAAAAATTTTGTGTGTTTTTGCCATAAGGTCTTTGAAATAAGCTATAGGCATTAAAAGCAGCAGCAGACTGTTCAGGATACTGTGCCATTTTCTCCGCATCGATATCATTCCATCCTGCGTCATGATCATCATACATCATGAGAGTGGGGCACCCACAGGTGCTCATAAGTGCACGAATATGGGGAAGAGAAAATCCCTTTTCATACAGTTCCACATACTCATTTTCCGTTTTTGCATCACCAACGGGATGTGCCCCATCGGGGTAAACCTGATCCCCAAACCAAGCCAGACAATCTGTTTTTTGGTCCAATATAGCGGCTTGGGATATATTATGAAGCATAGCTTTAAATGTTTTATCACCCTCTTTTCCCCAACTTCTGGTAAAGACTTGCTCTAAACAAATGCGTCGACAGGATCCGGCAATAATTGAAAAAGTGTCGGGCGGAACCGTGGAAAGTGTCTCAAAAAGCATAGTATGAGCATTGGTCCAATCAAAATCCTCCATTGAAAAATCAGCAAGACGTTTTTGGGCGTTCTTTGATGATGGGTTTGCATAACCAATCTTAAGAGAATATTTTTGCCCCGGCACAAGATTTTTCAGGGTCAAATGACCCACATGATAATCCGCAGGTAACATGGCGAATGTCTCGAAACGCTTTTTATCGTTAGACAATTGCGTTAGAAAAGCCGCTCCAATATTGGGGTGATTATGATGATGAGACCAAATATGGTGAGGCTTAATATCCCCTTGCCCCATGACTGTCATTTCGGTGGGGGTGAGCATGCGCATAATGGGACCAACCTTAGGAAAAGGAAGAACGTCAAAGAGCTCTTTTTCGGCAGAATAAAGATTTTTCTGGCCAATAAATAATATTGTAATGAGGGTGAGCACACAAATATTTTTAATCATATCGTCAACTTAACTTATTAACACAGAATATTATTATATAAACTATATCCTAATACTAAGTTAACAATAGATTTATTTTAATTAAAATTACCAGAATAGTGCATCTTTTTATTTTTTATTTTCCGAGATAACCCCCTGTTTAAGTAATTCTATGCTGCTAACCCGTTGTTCACTTAGCGCAAAAGCTTCAGATAATCTTTCACCTACAGCTGGAAATATATTAAAAATTTTGGGAAAAATGGATATTATTAGACGTTTAGACAAGGTGGAAATATGAAAATTCTTTAAAAAATGGGTATTATTAGGAGTGTGTCTTTTTCGTATTCTATCGACAAAATGCGCATATAAAATTGCATAACATTCTTCCTCATTTTTATTTTCATTTTTACCTATGGTTTTAGCAACTGTACCTATAGCTTTTTGGCAATCATCAAGCCACTTTGTGTAAAAAAGTCTATGGAACCAATCCTTTTGAGCCGCAGCCGTTTGGGACGACCCTTTTTGACGGATATAGGTCGTGGCATCGAGAGAGTGTATTTTTCCTTGAGAAAGCTGCATATAACTGAAAAAAAGCTCATAAATACCCAAATCAGAAAAATTAAGATCCTTTATAAACAAATGTGTCGTAAGAAGAGACTCTGTGCGGAAAACACTGTAATAAATAGAATAAAAATTTGTGAGATAGGAATCAATACGATCCATGGCCGATTTCTGATCGACATTTACAGGTACATCCATGGTTTGGCAGTAATATCTATGAAAGAAGATATTTTTTCCATACGGAATTCCTGAGTCTGGGGACAAAGAAACCCCCAAAACTCTCCCATTGCACCCAACAAAGTCAGGATTTTTTTCTAGGAAATCAATAGCTTTAGCTTGACCCTCATGTATGGGAAAGTCATCATTATCAGCAATCATAACGTAGGGTGTATGAATATCAGAAATCGTCTGATAAGATTTTTTATAAAAGTCTGATAGCGTCAAATCTTTAGGATATCGTTTATAGGTAAAGGAAAAATTTTCATTTTTTAAGGAATTTATATATATTTTATTCGTCTCATCAATAGACCCATCTGCAAAATAAACAGGATAGGGATACCTTACCATTGACAAGTATTTTATCAAGCGTTTTGTAAAATCAGAGCGATCTTTTAAAAAAACGATGAGGGTTAAAGGTGCGGTCATAGGGCTCCCAAAGTTGAAAAAAGTTGATCTTTCTCTGATATAATCTTCTGACCCTCCGGCCATTGAATACCAATTTCAGGATCGCTCCAAAGAATACCGCCTTCCTTAGACGGATCATAATACTGGGTGCATTTATAGTTAATAACAGCCATATCACTGAGCACACAAAAGCCATGGGCAAATCCTTGCGGCATGTAGAGCTGCATAGGTATATTTCCATCAAGTTGAATAGAAAAATAACGTTTATAAGTTTTTGAATCTGGCCGTATATCGACCACAACGTCAAAAATTTTGCCATGAGTCACTGTTACCAGTTGTCCTTGGTCTTTTTGATAGTGCAACCCACGTAGGGCATGTTGCATCGACACTGACACATTATCTTGCAGAAAATTCTCCGTAATACCTATTTTTTTATAATCCTCATGACGCCAGGACTCATAAAAACATCCGCGACCATCCTTGAAAAACCGCGGCTCTAAAAGTACAAGCCCCTCAAACCCTGTATCAATAATTTTCATGCTGCTATCAATTTCATCAAATAATCCCGGTATTTTGATGTAGGAATAGACGAAATTAATGTTTTAAGTTTTTGTGTGTCAATAAAACCCATACGCCATGCAACCTCTTCGGGGGATGCAATAAACGTTCCTTGGCGCGATTGAATAACCTCAACGTATTGGGATGCATCTAAAAGTGATTTTGGGGTACCCGCATCAAACCATACATAGCCACGCCCTAGTTGTGTAACGGAGACTTTATCTTCCTTAATATAACATTTGATGAGATCCACAATTTCAAGCTCACCTCGTGCTGATGGTTTGAGCGATTTCGCACGCTGTGATACGGTCCCATCAAAATAATAAAGGCCTGTGACAGCTAAGTTTGATTTTGGG
>JAIESS010000067.1 GCA_019745755.1 Alphaproteobacteria bacterium | reverse complement strand
GCAGCACAGGCTCCATTCTTGGGCAAGTTATTTGTCGTGATGCTTTTCATGGCAAGGAGCGTGGCATTCTTTTCTCTAACATCGGCGTTGCTCTCAGTATTTCTCCTGCCATTGGCCCTTTTATCGGTGGTGCCATAGCCCAATTCGTGGGATGGCGCGGCGTTTTTATGGCTCTTATTCTCTTTGGAATGATTGTATGGATGCAAACCCGCACATCTTTACCGGAGACTCATCCAAAACATAGTCGGTCAAAGGGCAGCATCCTTAACGTCACAAAAACCCTCATTAAGGATCCAAAAGTTCTTGTGTATGGCGGTATTATTGGCGGCTTGAACGGCATCGTGTTTAGTTATTATGGTGAGGGATCCTTTTTTCTTATCGAGATGCTCGGCATGAGTCCCTTTGTATACGGTATCAGTTTTATTCTCCTTGCCGTATCAGCTGCTATCGGGTGTCATATTTCCAAATATCATGTATCCCGTGATGTCACGTTGGAGAGGCTCGTGATGATGGGTCTTGGCCTTTGCACGAGCGCCATGCTCATCTTCACACTCTGTGCACTTAGCAATATTATCCACGGAAATCGCCCCCTTACGTCAATCAGTATAACCCTTGCGTGTATGTCCTTGTTTTTTGCAGGAATGGATATTGCCAAGCCAAGCTTATTGTCAAAAGCTCTGGATAGTTATCAACACGTCATCGGGACAGCATCATCCCTTTTCGGGTTTTACTACTACCTGATCATTGCGCTTATAACCTTTATCATGGCCACAGTGCGCGATGGCACCCTTCGTGCGATGCCAATTTTCTTTTTATGCCTCAGCGGCATGATGATTGTCATATTTAAACTATTCATCACAAAACAATGTTAAACACGTCCTATACCTCATCACGTTAGTGTGATGAGGTGTTTTCTCATATTTTTAATACTTGGGCATTACCAGCAGTATTAAGTGTAGTTGGGTCCCGAGAGGAAAAAATGTGCCATTAATCCCCCCCCCAAAAAAAAGGAAGCACAAAGGTAGAGAAGTCCAGAAAGATCTTTTCAAGAACAATAAAATTTTATTAAAATTGATTGATAAATGCTTTTTCAGAGAAAAAAAGCTATTTAAAACGCTGCACATGTAAATTTTTTTTGGAGAATTTTTATGAAAAAAGCCACCCTTGCCATGATCCTTCTTACATCCATTTTTTCTCCTACACATCTGTTGGCTATGGATGATGCACCTCTTGAAAATAAAACAAAGGCACAGTCGTTGTACAGCTTACAACAAAGAATAACCTGGGTCATTGGGCATGGGGTGACAGAGACATCAGCCATGTTTGATGAGCAACGTGCTATGGAAAAGGGCATCAAGGATTTTAAGCCTGATGTTTTTTATATTTTTTTCGACTCCCCCGATACGGATCCCATTCACGGTGTGAAAAAAGAGGCCCCTATAACTCTCATTAAACAACTTCGACATGAACTCTCCGCCATAGGCACAAGATCAGATAAGGGTATTGAGCCCTCTGACGATGAGGGAAAGCGGTTTTCATCCTTTATATACACTGATGCAAAAGATACCAAAGTAAAATCATTCGCCCTTTGGGGTATCGGAGATGGAGCGTATCAAAAATCAGAAGCAGAAGGTTCGCCTCCAATACTCATAGATGAAAAATCCGCTGTATTTTACGTGTCTGAACTTAAACGAAGCACTCAACCATATCTTGCTGAGAAAAATCATGTCGTTAATCTTGAAAATCTAGCACGCACTGGATTTGAGCCCGCCATGGAGTTATGGCATCATACGTTCGGGGTGGGCCATAGTGATACAGTCCTTCAAGGAAAGGATGATGGGCCGGGCGTTCCTATCGGTGATAAGGCACGGGTGCAGCACCTCTGTGATGCTTTGCTTAAAGGCGAGAGCGTCTATACGGATGAATCCCTGATACGCCCACTCATTGAGGGATCGGGTAACCCTGAAAAACGCACCGGTATTTTTGACTTTTTGCCCCACCCCAAGGCTCAACAATTTATTGCTTCTGTGCTTACGACAAGTATTGGGACCGAAAAAGTACAGCAGGTTCTTACACGTCTTCTTATTGAGAAAGGCATGGTGCTAGAGGATCAGACCTTAGGAGACCAGATGATTTCTCATTTAGCCTTGAGTGCCCATACAAAAGGGGAAGATTCTTATAGTTACTACGGCGCGCTTGCTATGCATTACTTGAACGCACGTACATCGCTCATGGATCAATTGCGTGATATCGATACCCTCTTGACGACGCTTGAGTTGTCCAAGAATAATGATGGTGCTCAGGCTGTGCGTAATATTAAAGCTGTGGCTCTATCCAGGCTTACAGGGAATAATTTACCCGTTACACCCGCGCAACGTGGAGAACAGCTTAGGGCCCTTCTTTTTCCTGACAATCCATCAACAAAGGTTCCTAATACAGCACAAATGTATTGGGTGACAGTATTAAAGGGTACCATTAAGTTGTTTTGGGATGCTGCCTATAAAAACACGAAACTAGAAACCTATGATGATGACATGGCCTATGCCGTGCATTTTGGAACCACGGGGGCCTCAGAGGTTGAAACATGGAATGAGCTTTTTATTCTTGCAAATGAGGCTAACAATCCAACGGCTCAACACGCCATTCTTGATTTACTGCGTTCAACACCAAGTGAGAGAAATAAAGAAACCTATGCCCACTATGCGAACTTTTTAGACTATCACTACACGACGATGAAGCTGATCTAAAAACATCAAGAGGGAGAAGATCGTTTTATGTTCCAGCCAATGATTTTAATATTTTTACTTTCGTGGCTTTGTACTGATGGACAGTCCATGGACCGTGAGAAAGAGGAGATGCCCCCTCTTTCTTCCTTTGAAGCCCATGACGGACGTAAACTTAACTACTGCTTATGGCCATCCATAGACGAAAACGCGCTCCAACTGCCAAGAGAAACTCTGTCGCCCACCCTTGTCCTACAATTTGGAAAGGGAGGATGTATTGACGAGTATCGACGTCAAATTGAGGTTATTCGGGACATCTACCCAACACATCGCCTTGCTTCTATGGATTGGCCATGCCAGGGATTTTCTCCCCTTAGTGCCCCCTCCATTCCCATTCATATTGATCATTTTAATCAGTATGTGACGTATCTTCAGGAATTTATTCAACGCGTTATTCGAGATAATCGGCCCCTTGATATGATGGGCCTTTCCATGGGGGGAAATATTTTGATGCACTATACCCATAAAAACCCAACCCGGGTACGTTCACTTATTCTAATAGCACCTATGATGGGATTTCCGACCTTTCCTTTACCTGAGTGGGGAGCATATTACCTGTCATTGGCGGTTTGTCGCCTTGGTTACGGTTATAACTATGCCTTTGGTCAAGGGAACTATAATCAAGAGGAGTATAAAAAAATCTTGCTCAGCCGTAAAAATGTAGACCCAGAAAAAGTAAAAGCTTTATGCGATGATTTACAAACGAATCATAAGCAAGCTTCTTCAGGCGTAACATGGGGGTGGTTGCATGCAGCCCTCAAAGCATCCTACCAAGCACGCGACATGACGCTTCCACCAGTACGCCTTGGGGTTATTAGTTTTCCGGATGATGATATTATTGATGCACGGCACCATGATAGATATTTTAAGGGGCCCAATATTCCTGTTATTTTCCACAAAAATAATCAGATTCCCCATGATCTTTTTCTTGCAAAGGATGATCTTATGCGTAGCGCTCTTATGAGCATGAGAATATTGATTCATCATGATGAGAATGAAAAAGTGAACGAGAAGAAAGCGAAGCTATAGAGAGGAAAATATGAGAAATTTTCAAGACATCTTAGTGATTCAATTGTAAAAAACCCCTAATACATTAATGTGCCTGGAGGCCATGTCGTCGAAAACCTAGCCCCCTATCACCACCACGATCATGTGCACCAGGATTCATGAGCCTGAAGCTTATTAAAAGTTTTCCCTCATAGATTCATCTAAGATATTTTTGAACCTCAAAAAATACAGATTATTTGGCGTGTTGTAAGGCTGCATAGCTTGAAGAAAATGCAGCTTATAGTCTTTGGCATTATTAATGGTCTCTTGATCGATTTTTGATGATACATTGTTCGCTGATGCAAGAATATTTTGAACCTCCTTAAGTTTAAAAAGAGCAACGTTAAAAAGACCCATCATGTGATGCTTAATAATAACGTAAAGAATGGGTTCCTTAGCTTTAGAATTCTCAACAAACCATTCATCCACATCGCTATCAAGGCTGTCGAACTCGCTCTCGTCTCTTTCTTCAATCGCTTCAATTGATGCAACAGAAACATTGATATCGTGCAATAGATGCGGTGATAATTCCATTGATATATCAGCATTGCTCATCGCCATGGATTGCGAATCCTCCAAAGCATTTGGCAGACGACTCATCATCCGACCGATCACTTGAGACGGATCAAACATGATAATCCATTTGGCAACATAACGCGAAAAAAGGGTGTGAAGAGAGTATTCATTCACTTCGATATCGTCCAAAATAATGTCCAGATGGCACACAAGCGGAGGTTTGTCTTCCTCAGAAGAAATCAGAAAACGCACACCATTTTGATTAAGCTCTTCCCATTCTCCATTTTTCTTATTTTGATGAGCGTGCCATTGACTTACTTCCTTTTCCGCCCATTCTTTTGCAAAAGAATCGTGATCAAGATAGTATAGGAAACAACCGATGTAGCAAGCGACTTCTGCAGGTAACATTATCTGATATTTAGACGCCTCCTCCCTCACAAGCATTTGTTTATTGTTTGCACATGTCAAAAGATGACTTAGCTCCGTCGATGGATCCTTTTCCATAGCCCAAATATCACTTCCCCATAGCAATACTCCACACACTAATCCAACAATGATTCTTCCCATACATCCATCACTTTTTTAAAAATAATGTTGCTATTATTACCCATTCAGGAGTTTCATTATAGCCTCATTATTTTGCATGCACGCAAACATCTGACAAAATTCATTAATCCCCACATCATGCTGACGGAGTTTTTCAACAAAATGTGGTTTTGATGCAATCACAGCATGAAATAGAGCGTCCCTGAGAGGATCAAAATGATCTGGCCATACGGCACGCACCTCTGGTTTTTGAATTTGTTGAACAACGTAGTCAAATAAATCCATATCATTATCCATCATGAAATGAAGAATGGGTTGTGTTTCTGATTCATTATCATAATAGCCCTCATGATAACCCAAATTCCTTTGTGTCTCACTCTCCTCAAAAAAACCATTAAAGGATGACGTGGGCTGCCACGGATGGATGGCCACACTATCCTCCCGCAGTACAATTTCCCGTTTAAAGGTGGAGCCTGTCAATTCCTTTGGATCAAGGAAAATAATACGTTTACAAAGCTCCCTTGCTAAAAGTGCTTGCAATGGACGGTTATCAAAACACTCCCACAAATGCTTTACAAGGGGTGATTGGCTAAGATCGCGCCAAGGATCCTTAGTCCATTCTTCCACCTCTGTTGTGGCCCATTTGTCAACCGTTTCGTTATGGTCTAAAAGATTTTTCTGGAAAATGAGCGCTCCTATATATTGACCTAATTCCCGTGGCATAATTGACCCGGCTTCTTCATCAAAGCGCACCAAGAATTTGACGCGTTGAAAGGACTCATCCACAAAATGATGAAGAATCCCTCGATCGCTTACCTTGTTGGATGCAAGGGGGGCTTTTAAACTGCTCAGGAGGATAAGGAAACAAACAAGAATTTTAAAACTGTAAGACATAACGTGATCCTAAGAAAAATGACATCCCTCTTATTATGTCTGGAGAATATAAATTTTTGCTTAATAAAATCACTTAGCTCTAAAGACGATTTTTACTCATACTGACGAGGAGCTGGGCCGTAATAACCGGACAAGCGCTGATCATCGGTCTTAAGAGGTTTTTCGTAGCACATTTTATCACCAAGCGTATGATAACAGTACAAAGGATAAGGTGGTGGAAGCTCACCACGGCGGGCCATGTGAGACTCTTGAATGCTTGCTGAATCCGGCGCCATATAACGAAAAGGATTGCACCCTGCTAAGAAAAAAAGAGCAATAAACCACATGTAGCGCATGAATTCTCTATAATGGTGGGTCATCTAAGGTGTATAACTGCAATTTTTGTGCCAGAGAAACTCTATGAAGAAAGAGAAACGGGGAGGCTGTTACACCTCCCGTTTTTATCTAAAAAACACTGTGTTATTGTAACCCTCTAATGGACTCCTTGAAGTATACCTATTTCCTCATTTTCACTGGATTTGCGGTATAAGAGTCTGTCTTAATGGATTGAGAAATTGATGAAGATTTGGTATAAATTCTCGTAAAAAGGAGGATTTATGGGATATCCAAGCAATTTGCGGGACGGTGATTGGGATGTTATTAAGCATCATTTTTCCACAGGGAACTACGGGAATCGGGCGATCCATAGCCGCCTGAGCCTTGTGAATGGGATTTTGTATGTTGTCAAAACAGGGTGTCAATGGCGCAGTTTGTTATTTTCTACCGCACTATCTTGCGAGAAGAAATTCCTGAGATCCTTTTGTTTATTGATAAGGGCGGTGATTGAGCCTTCTGTTCCTGCAGGGAAATTTTTTTCAAGCCATTTCTTTAGATTCTCCCCATTTAGCTTTCCATTGAGTGTCACAATACCAAAAGCAGCAGGGAGTTTTACAGCCTCTTTCCCGCCCACAGTACAGTAATCCGTACAGCTTAGGTTGTCCCTAGTGCTCCGTCCTTGTGACGCCATGGCATCGATGGAAAAATTCTCAATAGTTATAAAAGATATTGTCGTTAGATATAAAATTCGTTTTTTCATTTCGAGTTTCCAAATATTTTACTAATTATGCTATAACTAGACCTGATAAAATCTAATAAAATATTAAAATTTTCTCGCAAATTTCCATGCC
>JAIESS010000128.1 GCA_019745755.1 Alphaproteobacteria bacterium | reverse complement strand
ATTTTTTAAAAAAGTGAAAAACTATGCCTACACTCTACGATGTTATTATTATTGGCGGTGGTGCTGCGGGACTTATGGCTGCTATCCAGGCGGGGAAACTTGGTAAAAAGACCCTTCTCATTGAGCATACGGATAAAATCGGGGAAAAAATACGCATTTCAGGTGGTGGACGGTGTAATTTCACCAATCAGCATGCAGCACCGCACAATTATATTTGCAGTAATCCCCATTTCGTAAAATCTGCCCTTGCGAGCTATACTCAACATGATTTTATTAAAATGGTTGAGGCTCACAAAATTGCCTATCACGAAAAAATATTAGGCCAGCTTTTTTGTGACGGCTCCTCCATGCAGATTATCTCAATGCTTCTCGATCAGTGCAAGCAACACAGTGTTTTGATTAAGACGAAATGCACAGTGACAGATGTATCAAAAGCGGATCATTTTACACTCAAAACCAGTGAGGGTGAGCTGATCTCTCGGGCCCTCATTATTGCAAGTGGCGGCCTTTCTATTCCAAAAATAGGGGCGAGTGATTTTGGGTACCGTATCGCCAAATGGTTCGGCCTTAAAATTATTCCAACACGACCAGCCCTCGTTCCCTTGATTGTAGCAGAGTGCGACCGCGCTTTTTTTACGGATCTGAGTGGCGTTTCAAACTATAGCGCCGCATCCTACGGCGAAACAGCTTTTGCTGAAAATATTCTTTTCACTCATAGAGGGCTCAGTGGTCCTGCCATTCTTCAAATATCCTCTTATTTAAAAGGATTTAATAACGAGACAATCATTCTAAATTTGTTACCTGCTTTGGATTTGAAGCAGCAGTTTATGATGGATAAAAAAACAAAACAAACACCCGCCAATTATCTCAAAAATCATCTTACAAGCCGTTTAATCGATCATTTGGCTCAGCGTTTTGAGGGGGGTGATTTTCATAAGCCCATCACAGATCTTCGTAAAGATAACCTTTTTACCATCGCGGACCAGATCCATAGATTTCAGGTACTGATCAATGGAAGCGAAGGTTATGCCAAGGCAGAAGTAACCGTGGGCGGCGTGGATACGAATGAACTTTCTTCAAAAACCATGATGTGTAAGAATGTGCCAGGCCTCTTTTTCATCGGTGAAGTTGTCGATGTGACAGGCTGGCTTGGCGGCTATAATTTCCAGTGGGCCTGGTCCTCTGGTTTCGCTGCCGGGAACTATTGTTAATCCCCCTACCCCATTTTCTAAGCAGCACACTTTTGGGACAAATTCGCCTGAAGCAAATAAAAACGTGCATCATAATGTTTTTCATCAATAGCATCCATAATTTGCTTGGCTCGCCCCCAAAGCTGAGCGTTATAGGCAAGCTCTGCCAGTAAATACTGAGATTCAGGCGACGAATGGATGGCGAATTCTGCTTCAAGATCATGAAACGATGCTACATTTTTGGGGAAATTTTTTAAAATAGCGCATGTTAATTCCTGTGTGGGCGCATTTTTAAAAGCTTTGATAAGCATTTTCCCTGCTTTTTGTGGAGATTCTTTTTCCGCAAGCATGAGAACAGGACCCGAAAGAAACGGGTTTTGATCATGGCTTTGACGGGCGAGGTCAAGGGCTTTTACAAAATCCTTTTGTTTAATGTAATAACGCGCTTGACGCCACAGAACATCAGCAATCGCTATTTTACGCTCATCCTTTGTCATGGCACGCTTTTCAATGAGTACGGGAATAAGATTATGGGCTTTATTTAACGCTTCAATGGAATGACCTTCTTTTGCATATTCATCAAAAAGCTTTTTTAATATCCATGGGTGGTCCTGGGTTTTAAGCCGCGCCTGCTCAAGGATTGCAATGGGATTATCCTCGCTTAGATGATAGAGGCCAAAATAACCCATAAAGGCATGGCCCGGCATTTGCGATAATTTAAAAAATAATTCATAGGCTTTATCACGTTGATGGGAATTCAACGCGCTAACGGCCAAAAATGTCATATAAATTCCTTCACGGCGCGGATTATACTTGATAGAGCGTGATAGTGCTTGCATGGCTGTATCGTAATCTTCTGCAAAAAAAGCATCGATGGCAGCATCAAAATTTTCGCTAGCACGCCGCATATTTTTAACAAGACGGCGCTGTTTCCAAAAACTCCCAAAGCCAAGAAGGCTTTTGATCATCCCAACGATCAACCATGTCACCCCAACACATAACAGTAAAGAAGCGACAGCAAAGCCAATGGTCATAGAAATATCAATATCCAGGATCCGCACATAGATATCGCCGGGGAATCGCATGATCCATAGGGCAAGAAAAATAAGCGCCGCAATTTTAAAAAGGGACCAAAATATCCCTAAAGAACGACGAAGTGTCTTCTTTGGATTGTTCATGGAAGGAGGCTTTCAAGGAGAAAATGTTGAATTGTATCAAGGCTTTGAAGGGTTTTGACGCGACGATCCGCTGACGCTAACCACGGACGCCATAACTCCTTAAGATCAGCATGATTGTTCATGTGGTGGGTTATTTTTTCAATGGCCAAGGGGATCTGACCTGCATCCAATAGTTGTAAAATGAGTTGCTTTTCACTGGGCGATAATCCCTTCGATGCATGGACATTTACATGGACATTGTCCTTTACCCAGCTTTTCATCCATGAAAGCCACGACGGCCACAGATCCATTGTCGACGACTCACTTGTTACGGAGAGATCTTCTGGAAAACGATAAAGTTCGCTTAATTTTGGAAGCCCTTTTTGTGCGGAGAGAGCCAGTATATCGAATGCTGTGATAAGAGGGGGGGAGGACGTGTCTTTGTGAAGAACAGCTTGTTTGATGGCCTCCAATATTTTTCCGTAAGGGTTACCACTGAGAACCGCCTGCTTAAGTGCTTCACAATAGAGAAGCGCTTTTGATTGCAATGCCGTAGCATCTTTTTCCTCCAGCTCTTTTTTTGTCACAAAGGACTCTGTGAGGGCATCCTTTACGGATGCTATTTGCATCTGCCCTAACCCATACGATTGGAACTGCTCCGGCGTCAGGGGCTTAGCCTCGGGGGGCGGTGCATTTATATGCTCACTTGCTTTCACCTCCAGCTCTTGCATTTTCTGCGTCATATTCTTTTGAATATCGACAAGCTTTGTCTCAAGCTCTTTGATCTGCAAGGGAAGGTTGTTTTGAAGGATACTGTACTCACTCTCAAGATGACTCATTCGTCCATAAAACATGTGAAGAATCAGGCCAACAACAATTCCCATAAGGACGGGGAGAAAATATTTTTTGACAGTCTTGCCTAACGTTGAGAAAAGTGTACGAGAGTGTTTGAGGGGTTTCATTCGAAAGGGACTCTTCTGTGATACTTGAAGGATCCTTCATATCAGCTTGACCATCTTTTTCATCAAAGACAGATTCACCGTGAATACGTTTATGGCCCTCACTTGGAACGGAAGTGCTTTTCATTTCTTTTTTCCCCACGTGGACAAAGCTCCTTGTGTTGTATTCATTTTTTGTAAAGCTTTAAGTTTGATTACCATAGCATCTTCTGAAACGCAAATCGAATGAGGATTATCAGGAAAAACAGATGCAATCGTTTGACTTAAAGCGTGAATCGTTATACTTGGGCAAATGGATGCTAAGGACTTTAACGCCGTGGCTGATTTTTTTGAAAAAAGAAGTATATGTTGAATGCTATTATTATCCAGTGCACGCATAATGGATGGGCGCACCTGTTGCGAAGGTTGCGTTTCATAAAGAATGACACGCCTACAATGGGGGAGCTCTTTTTCAAAATCCATCGTCACATCACTTCCCGAAAAATGAATAAAATGGCGATGAGCGTCACTTAAAAGAATACATGCTTTAAGAGAAGCACCATCACCACCATCACTTCTATGAACCTGGGTAAAACCTGCATCGCGTGCAGCTTTTGCCGTTTGATCCCCCACACACCATACGGATGTTTGCCGAAATGCCGAATGTTTTGCAAACACATGAACTCCATGGCGTGATGTAAAAATAAAATCATACCCCTCTAAATTCTCAAAACATTGCGTTAAAACACGCGTGGTATGTATGGTTAAAAGAGGCTGAAAATAGAGGTGATATCCGCACAGTCTGAGGTTGTGCGCAAGGCGCAACGTCTCATTCATGGGGCGCGTTAAAAGGACGCCTTGGTATTTTTCCTTATATTCATGAGAGGTACTCATCCTTTTTTCCTCCCTGTTGTAAAGATACCTCATTGACGGCGAGGTTAATTCCCATTAATCCTATATTAGCCAATTTTAACAGGTTTTTCATAAAATGTTTAAAATCAAACGTCTTGCTCTTATAACATCGATTCTTACCACACTTGCTCCTGCTATCACAACAACGGCTCAAGCCAGTCTTTATTTTTCAGGATTCTATAGCAGCCTCGGTCTCGGGGGCATCCTTACAAAAGGTAAGCATAAATTTAAAGACCCAGATGTTGGAAAAGCTGAAAGCACATTATCTAATTTTGGGGGTGCTACCTCTTTTAGTCTAGGCTATGTTACTGAAAAAGGTGTATCCACTGTTATGTTAGGGGGCGAAATTTATGCCCTCAAAGTTTTTAATAATATAAAAAAACGTATTGAATTCGAAGACAGATCAACTCAAGGTATTCTCCACGTTCATCATAATGCTGCTTACGGTGCATCATTCATTCTAGGAAAGCTAATAAACCCAAAGATTATGGTCTATGCCAAGATCACATATGAGTTTGGAGCTATTGCGTATAAATACAAGGAGCTCCCCTCTCCTTTTACAAGCGCTACATTTGATCGTACAAAAAATTATAAAAAAATTGTTCCGGGTGCAGGATTTCGTTATGCTATAAGCGATCGTTTTCATATTGGTGCGGAATACTCCCTTGCAGCCATTGGCAAAGTCGATATTTTAAAAGGTGTAAACACCATGAACGGTCAAACCCGCCAAGCTGAATCAAAAATTCTTGATAACCGGTTACTTGTGACCTTTACATACCAGATCACAGCTCCCAAAGGAAATTAATACACCATGAAAAAACCACAGCCCGTCATAACAATGGGCCGTGGTTTTTTTTTAAAACCAAGAAATCGGCTATTGTTTTGCGCCTAATTTATTTTGTAACAGCTCAAGAAATTTCTTCGGATCTCCACCGGCCTCATTCCATGCTGCAATATATTGGCTGCGCAGTGTAAGGCTCATGCGAAACTTTCCTTCTACTTCAACATCAATAATTCCTTGATTAACGATAAGATACCAATCAACCTTAACCTTGCCATATTGTCCTGTTTCAATGGTTGTTGTCACAACACTAAGAGTCTGGTTTAAAACAGGATCTGTGACTTCGGATGGATTAGGGGATACGGTCACCTTTGAGTCTTTGCCTGAGCTGATCTGAGCGGCATAAATTCCGGCAAGATGCCATGCAACAAAGTCCTTTGTTTTATCCATCATACCAGCGTCTTGAATGGCTTTAATGCGACTGTCTTTAACAAGAAGTTGTTTAAGGACCTTATCCAATAGTACGTATTTTTGGATAAGACCTTTAAACTTAGGCCGCACTTCTTTTTCAGGTGTGCCAACCACCGCGCTCAATGTATCATCGACAATGCCTTGCATATACGACACAGCATTGCCAGCCTGGCTATCATTTATAGAATATGTTAAACACAATAAAAATAAAATATTTTTGACCATTATTACTACCTCGTTATCATTACATTTAGACAAACAGTATCACACAGTTGTTAATAAAATATGAAGGATGTCAAGAATTTTCTATAACTTTTGCACAACTCTCGCTACACTTAAATGAAACATTTACAAGGATGATGCACGATGCTATGTCTTAATCGTAAACTTGGTCAAGGCATTCAAATTAATGATGATGTGACCATTACGATTATTGAGATTCGAAAGCAAACTGTCCGTCTTGGCATTACATATAGCGAAAAATCTCGCGTTCTTCGAAGCGAAGTATATCTTAAAATTGAATCGGAAAACAAAGAAGCCGCACTCTCAATACCAAAAATCGAGGAAGCTTTTGGCAAAGTCATCACTAAAAAAATCTTGCCACGCTAAATTGGTGCATAAGCAGATCAAAAATGGTAGTTTGGCTCCATACTATCTTTTGATAAAAAGTAATTTAATGACGTTTTTCCCTCTTTTTATTTTTCTTTTTCTTGCAAGCTGTGCCTCTTACACGCCTCACACTACTTCAGATTCTAGTAATGCACGCATTACACTCTATGATAAAAATGAAGCCCGCTTGGAACACGCACAAAAAATTGTTTTAGTAGGAGGGTGTTTTGATGTACTTCATTATGGTCACATACAGTTTTTAGAACACGCAAAAAGCCAAGGTGATTATCTGATCATTGCCCTGGAACCTGATGCATCCATTATCAATTACAAAAAACATAACCCCATTCACGCTCACGATAAACGCGCAAGAAATCTTGCGGCTCTCCGTGTTGTGGATGAGGTTATTATGCTTCCCATAATGCGCGGCTACGACGATTATTTAGCGCTTGTGAAACACATACAGCCTGCCGTTGTTGCCATAACAAACGGCGATCCTCAACTGCTCAATAAAAAACGACAAGCAGAAGAGGTCGGCGCCAGAGTTGCAATTGTTATTGAGCGCATCCCTCATTATTCAAGCACAGCCATTATCAACGGTGATTTGAAATAAGGCAACAAGCCAGCAAAAAATCCATGCTTGCGATGTTCAATCCCTCATTAAAAAATTGTATCCTTTGATCTACTCCTCAGAGGAAATCGGAGTCAACCCTAGGATGTCGTGTAACACTTCAATAACAACAACATTGTTAACAGCATTATAAATATCCCTTTGCGCCGCGGACAAAGATTTTAGTGTTGTATCACTGTTTTC
>JAIESS010000098.1 GCA_019745755.1 Alphaproteobacteria bacterium | reverse complement strand
AAATTTTTAAACCATAAAAATATTTCTGTTTATTTTGATCTTAATGATATCAAGGATGAGAAATTTGACTTAATTGTTATGTTTCACGTGCTTGAGCATTTATTGGATCCCGTCGCATTCTTAAAAAATGTTTCCTGTTACCTTAAAGAAAAGGGATCCATTATAGTTGAGGTTCCTAATGTTGATGATGCCTTGGTTTCTTTCTACAATATAAATGAATTCAAAGATTTTTATTTTTGTACTGCGCATGTAAGTTATTTTTCAATGAAGACATTAGGGAACTGTCTGATGGAATCTGGTCTGAAAGGGGATATCTTTCCTGTTCAAAGATATAATTTAAATAATCATCTCCATTGGTTAATGCATAAAAAACCCGGGGTGCTACCTGAGGATCAACAGATATTCAGTGAGGAGACACTCAAAAACTATGAAAAGGATTTATTGTCGAAAAATTTAAGCGATACTCTTTGGGCAGTTGTTGAAAAAAATATAAATATTATAGGAGATTAACTATGAATAAAAAATCGTGTTTTATTATTGCAGAAATTGGTATTAATCATAATGGTGATATGGATATTACGAAAAAGCTGATTGACATGGCAAAAAGTGCTGGTTGTGATGCTGTGAAGTTTCAAAAACGTACCCTTGAGATCGTTTATACGCAAGAGCTTTTGGATTCTTTTCGTGAAAGTCCTTGGGGAAAAACTCAACGTGCACAAAAAGAGGGGCTTGAATTTGGAAAGATTGAGTATGATGAAATCGATACTTATTGTAAGCAGGTGGGAATTGAATGGTTTGCTTCAGCCTGGGATATTCCAAGCCAGTATTTTTTAAAACCATACAATCTAAAATATAATAAGATCGCATCAGCAATGCTTACTCATTCTGAGTTTTTGGAGGAAGTGGCAGCTGAGAAGAAAATGACTTTTGTGTCGACAGGTATGAGCAGCTACGCAGATATTGATACAGCGGTGGCCATTTTCAAAAAACATAATTGCCCAATTACTCTTATGCACACAGTATCGACTTATCCATCAAAGGAAGAAGAGTTGAACCTTCTTATGATTAAAACACTTTCAGAAAGGTATGATGTTCCCGTTGGTTATAGTGGGCATGAGTCATCTGTGTCACCAAGTGTGGTTGCTGTGATGCTTGGAGCTGTTGCCATTGAACGCCATATTACCTTAGACCGGGCCATGTACGGCAGTGACCAGGCAGCGTCTCTTGAAAAAGATGGTTTGGAACGCCTTATTGGTATGATCCGTAAAATTCCGGTTGTTCTTGGTGATGGTGTGAAGAAATTTGATGAGCGTGAGCAGTCTATTGCAAAAAAACTGCGTTATTTTGAAGAAGAATCTCCTGTGTTGAGAATTGTTAATGCATAAAAAAGTATATTGCTTTGACATCGATGGTACTCTTTGTACCAATACAGAAGGGCGTTATGAGGATGCTTTGCCAATGACAGATCGCATTGGCAAACTCAACGCGCTTTTTGACGAAGGGCATACCATTGTTCTTTTCACGGCGCGTGGTTCCACCACGGGCATTGATTGGCGCGATACGACAGAGGGGCAAATGGAGAGGTGGGGTGTGAAATATCATAAACTTTTGCTAGGTAAGCCCTATGCCGATGTTTATATTGATGACAAAGCTGTGAATGACAAAGATTGGTTTGACGTATGAAACGTGCTGCACAGAAAAAAAATTACCTCGAAGTTTCTTATAATAAAGAAAAACTTCCCCTTACCTCTTATCCAAAGAAACTAGCCACGTATATTCAGGGAAAATTTTTTAGTAAAAAAGATCATGCATCCTTTATCGATATTGGATGCGGGCGCGGTGAGTTTTTGACTGGGTTTGACGAGCTCGGATTTAAAGTGACGGGTGTGGATGTGTCTCCCGCTATTCATGACTTGAGTCATCGTTTTAGTGTGAGTCAGTGTGATTTTGAGAATGAACCCCTTTCCTATCCAGATAATTCCTTTGATTTTCTTCTGTGCAAATCTGTTGTGGAGCATCTCCATTATCCGGAAAAGTTGATGGATGAGTGTTTTCGTATTTTAAAGCCGGGGGGTAAGGCTGTCTTTATGTGTCCAAGCTGGATTCATACCTATTGGGGTCCTTTTTACATTGACCATACCCATGTGACACCTTTTACGCTTCCCTCTCTAACGCAATTGCTGGAACTTTCTGGTTTTAATGTGACGTATGCTGACCATTTTGTGCAGCTTCCCATTTTATGGAAAATGCCATTTCTTAAAATTCTAAGTGATATAACAGCCTTACTCCCTTTTCGATTTCGCCCTCTCTACAAAAGCTCTTTGCCTGAATCTGTGAACAAATGGGTGCGGTTTTCAAAGGAAAAAATGCTTTTAGTTGTCGGTGAAAAAAAATAATGAAAACATTTGCGCTTATCCCCGCGAGGGCTGGTTCAAAAGGAGTTAAGAACAAGAATACGCGCGTTCTTGGGGGGAAGCCTCTTATTGCACATTCCATCGAAGTGGCTCTTGCCTGTGATGCGTTTGACCGTGTTATTGTTACGACGGACTCAAAGGACATAGCCGATATTGCGAAGCGTTTCGGTGCAGATGTTCCTTTTTTGAGGCCATCTGAGCTTGCTCAGGATAAATCAAATGATCGTAGTTATATTGAGCATGCTTTGGATTGGTTAGACAATCATGAAGGAGTGATGCCTGATCTTATTGCTATTTTACGCCCAACAACTCCTTTGCGAGATCCGTTATTATTGGGTGAGGCTACTGCTAAACTAACATATCATTTTCATGAGGCCACATCTCTTCGGTCAGTTCACGCATTACCAGAGCCCCCTCAAAAAATGCTTCAGATGCAAGAAGAGTGGTTGACAGGATTCTTTCCAGATGACCCTCGAAAAGAATATTTTAATCTACCAAGACAATTTTTTCCAACCGCCTATCAACCCAATGGATATATCGATATTGTGAAATCGTCATTTATTAGAACTGAATATGAGGGTATATTTGGTGCGAAAATGGTCGGATTTGAAACCCCTTACTCTGTTGAGATTGATGCAGAACAAGAATTTAAATATCTCGAATTTTTAATGGAGCAACGATGAGCACTTCTCCTTTTACCATCAACAAAACACCAAAACCTATACACTCTATCACAACAAAGAACCGCAAAATGGCGGGATTATTTCCCCATCCTGACTCCCTTGAGATATTTGATGCGCTCTCACAGTACGAGTCACGCTCTATGCATGGTCAACTTCCTGTTGTTTGGGATCGTGCGAGCGACTACCAGATATTCGATCCGTACGGCAATGTCTGGATTGACTTTACCTCGACTATTTTCGTGGCTAATGCAGGGCATGCGCACCCAAAAATTAAAAAAGCTCTTATCCATATGATCGAAAAAGATTTGTTGCATACGTACAATTATCCAACAAAAATAAGGGCGCAACTCCTTAAATACATGGTTGAGAATACACCAAAAAACTTTGAAAAAGCCTACCTCATGTCCTCGGGCACAGAGGCAACGGAGTGTTTAATAAAGCTTATCCGTATGCATGGTAAGTACATTCAAAAAACCAAACCTGGTATTGTTTCCTTTCAAGGGGCCTATCATGGAAGGACAATTGGTGCTGCTCAGATTGGTGGGAACGCGCAATCACAAGAGTGGATTGGCTATCAAGATCCAAACATTCACCAAGTACCTTTTCCCTATGAGTGGGGGCTGAATGGTGTGAGTGGAAAGGATGTTTTTCACAGACACCTTGATGAGCTGGGAGAGAAAGGTGTTCATCCTGAGAGAGACATCAGCGGTTTTATTTTTGAAGCCTATATTGGGTGGGCTGCGAGTTTTATTCCAAAGGATTATGTTCAAGAGGCTGCAAAATTCTGTAAGGAAAATGGAGTGCTTTTAGCTTTTGATGAAATTCAGGGCGGATTTGGACGTACGGGAAAACTTTTTGTTTATGAGCATTATGATGTTGAGCCAGACCTCATTGCCTGTGGTAAAGGAATAAGTTCAAGTATGCCGCTTTCTGCTGTGCTTGGTACGAAAGCTGTGATGGACTTACCTGATGTTGGCTCCATGAGCAGTACTCATTCGGCAAACCCACTCTCGTGTGCTGCGGGTCTTGCAAATTTACAGATAATTTTTGAAGAAAAACTTGTAGATGCATCAGAAGAAAAAGGAGACTACCTTCATAAACGCTTGAATGCAATGAAGGAAAAATCCAATGGGTACATTCGATACGTTACAGGTAAAGGGCTTCTTGCCGCTCTTATTTTTTATGATCCTGTTACTCAAAAACCTGAGACATATCTACCATCATGTATTTGTGAAAAAGCCATGGAATCAGGGCTTCTTCTCGTCCATACAGGACGAGAGTCAATCAAATTAGCTCCTCCTTTATCTATACCATATGATGCACTTAAAGAAGGTCTTGATGTCTTGGAGTCTGTTGTTCTTGAGCAAGTGAAATTACAACATGCAGCTTAGACATATTGGTCTTGTGACCAAAACGATGCAAAGATCTGTGGATTTTTATACCAAGTGGTTTGGATGTTCTGTGGCGAGAGAAATGGACGAATCTGGCACTTTTGTTGCAACTATACTTGGCCATGAAGATGCTTATGTGAGAACGGTGAAATTAAACTTCCCTTCAGGCAAATGCCAACTTGAATTATTGCAGTTCAAAAACCCTGAAACCGAATCACATGATTCTTACTTGTTTACACAAGGTTTGACGCATTTTGCGATGACTGTGAAGAATATCGATGATCTTTATAGTGCTATGTCAAAGGACGGTGTACCGTTTATTTCAGAACCACAACTCTCTGATGATGGTATGGCAAAGGTTTGTTTTTGTAAGGATCCTAATGGTGTTTATCTTGAGCTTGTGGAGTTAAATCAGTGAGTCCTAGGCGTCAGACAGCATCTAAAATAAGCCTTATGCAGGGAAGATTGCTGCCTCCTTTTAAGAATAGATTTCAAGCTTTTCCAGCCATGGGATGGGAAAAAGAGTTTGAAAAGGCAAAGCAGCTCGGTTTGTATTCTATTGAGTGGATTTATGAAAAGCCTTATGAGGAAAAAAATCCCCTAATCAATGATTTTGAGATAAATCATCTAAAAAAAATTATTAATGATACAGGCATTCACGTCAAATCTATTTGCGCGGATTATTATATGACGGAGCATCTTATTCAAAAGGGCGCACCATTTGAAAAACATTGGGGTCATCTTGCATGGCTTTGTCAGCAAGCACGATTGCTTGACATACGCTATATCATACTTCCGTTTGTGGATGCTTCATCTCTTCAAACAAAAGAAGATTGCTCTGTCTTGATAAAGTCTCTTCAAAACTTCTTTCATCACAATCAACATGCTGGCATCGAAATTCATTTGGAAAGTGACCTTCATCCCAAGGATTTTAAGAATGTTTTAGAGGGCGTTAACCATCCAATGCTTAAAATGAATTATGATGTAGGGAATAGCGCTTCTTTGGGTTATGATCCTGACGAAGAATTTGAGTTACTGGGTTCTTATTTGGGAAGTGTTCATATTAAGGACCGTGTTTTAAGTGGAAAAACAGTACCTCTTGGAACTGGAGATGCTAAATTTGATGTGTGTTTTGGATGGTTTGAAAAACTAAATTTTGATGGATGGTACGTACTACAAGCCGCTAGAGGGCAGATAGACAAGGAAATGGAAACTGTCTCGTCACAGATTTCTTTCGTGGAACAATATCTAAGCAAGAAAAATATAAAAAACCATGGATCTTAATTTAACCGAAAACGTTTTTTTCATTGCAGGGTCCACCAAGGGTATTGGCCTTGGTATTGCTGAGTGTTTCCTTCGTGAGGGTGCTCGTGTTGTCATAACGGGTCGTAATAGGGAGCGATTGAACAGTGCTTTTTCTTGTTTAGCGACGCGGTTTGATTCCAATCGAATTCTTCCCATTCATGGAGATATGCAAGATTTTGAACATATGAAAAACCAGCTTGATAATGTACAAAAGGTATTTGGTCGGTTGGATGGTGTTATTGCTAATATTGGCAGTGGTGCTGAGCCCCTTGGTCTTCCGTCAACCCCAAATATTTGGGAAATAAGTTTTGATAAAAATTTGAAAGCAAGCCTACAGCTTGTCCAGGCCTCCTTTCCATTTTTAAAAATGGGTGGAGGAGGAACCATCACATTTATAAGCTCTATTGCTGGTATTGAGGATATCAAGGCACCTATGGCGTATAGTTTGCATAAGGCGGCGCTTGTTGCAGCTTCTAAAAAGTTGTCGAGAGAGTTTTCCCCTTTTAATATACGTGTGAATGTTATTGCGCCAGGCAATATTCTTTTTCCTGGGGGCACATGGGAAAAAAAACAAGAGCAAAACACCCAAGAGGTCACTGATTATATTCGATCGGAAGTGCCTCTTAATACCTTTGGTGATCCAGAAGATATTGGGAATATATGCGTGTTTTTCTCCTCTGAGAAAGCTAAATTTATAACAGGAAGTACAGTCGTTGTTGATGGTGGACAGACAAGGTGTTTTTGATAACAAAGGGCAAACAATGAAATATAGCAATTTTTTCGAAAGTATTTTTACAGATTCAAAATATTTTTCTCTCTTTGGATTTACGATTGTTAGGAATGTTCTTTCTCAAAGGAAAGGCTAGTTCGATGGAAAAAAGAAACATTATTTCACCTTCAGATCCACAATGGCTTAAAAAAGCTCAGTCGGCTTTTGAAGAATCTATGGCCGTCAAAAGGGAGATTATTCAAAGTCATTTGGATGATCTCATCATGATTGCAAGAGAAATTGCTAAAACAATTGAAAATGGAGGGACA
>JAIESS010000169.1 GCA_019745755.1 Alphaproteobacteria bacterium | reverse complement strand
ACCCGCATTTACAAATGTTCCAGTATTAGCGACAAGACTTCCTCCACCAACATTCGTCATCACTCCAGTGTTTGTTAACGTCGAATTGTTGGTCAATGTGCCAGCCGCACCAATAGTACCCCCCGTATAGGTTGTGGGGACATTTACTGTGACATTTGGCGGCACACTAAGCGTTGAACCGTAAGCCGTTCCAATCATCAAAAGCCCAAGAGCACTATAATGCGACTGTTTTAAAACACGGCCCGTCGATGTTAAAAAATGAAGAATCATCAATAGCACCAAATTAACGTAATTTTAATAAAATTATATTTAATTGTTTCGCATACATCATAGTCCGTCAAGTATTATAATGACTTGAGATCTCTTCTTTTTTATTTATGTCATTAAAAGAATTCCTCCTCCTAAAATAATACGATAGATCATGAAAATGAGGAGGCTGTGATGCTGGATAAAGCGCAGCATGAAGTGAATGGATCCTAGACCAAAAAAGAATGAAAGAATAAAATAAGCACCAAGATTGGCTAAAGGGGTTTGGATGCCGTTGCAGTACGCATCAAAAAAAATGAGAGTGAAGGCCCCAAGGATCGCTGGAATAGAGAGTAAAAAGGCATAACGGGTTGAACTTACTTTATCAAAACCAAGGAGGCGAGCCCCCATGATGCACATACCCGAACGACTGCTCCCTGGAATAAGGGCAATAATTTGAATGCACCCCACAAGAAGGGCTCGCATAAAGGTCATATCCTGAAGCCCTTTAATGCTCGAGCTAAGGCGATCGGCAAAGTAGAGTGCGATGCCTCCTGCAATTGCCATAATGGCAATGACATGCGGTCCTCGAACAACATCGATACCAATACGTTTTAAAAGGAGTCCTGCCACAACAACGGGGAGAGTTGCCACAATGATAGTGAGACCAATGCGCGCGAAGGATGCATCAAATCCATCGAGTGACGGTTTCCCAAGGCCGATGTATACACTAAAAAACGATGTAATTATCCGGCGAATATCGAAAAAGAAATAACACACCACAGCGCATAATGTGCCTAAATGCACAATCCCATCAATTTCAAGGCTATGGTTTTGAAAACCTATGATATAGGGTAAAAGGATAAGGTGGCCGCTGGAGGAGACGGGCAAAAATTCCGTCAACCCTTGGATAAAACTTAAGATAAAAATTTCAAGCATGTTTGGTATGGATAAATTATTTTTTCACGATGTTACACATAACAGGGTAGATGACGCCAGTATTCCGTGTGATCTGTATATTAATTTTTCTCTTTTTTCAAAATGTCTTTTGGTAGAAAATATATTTCCCCTGTTTCATTGGCACAGGGTGAGGTTCAATACGTTTAAAACCAGACTTCGCATATAATTTTTGTCCTGGCATAATAAAAACACGGGTATCGAGGGAAATCATTTGTAAATCTGGAAGGGTTTTTTCGAGAATACTGATAATATCTCTTCCTATGCCATTGCCCTGATATCCCTTTTTCACACCAATATGATCAATGTAATAATGCCCCTTTTCTTTTTCTGGCAAGGTCACACAAAGGCCCACAAGATTAGAAAAATCAGGACGTGCATCTCCCTCTGTCGCATAGATAACAAAACATGTTTTTGTGTTATAGCTATGAAAGTCTGTTTGAATGAGATCATTGAGGAACTCCTCATAAGTTTGAAAGCATGATGCATTAATGCCCATAGCCTCAAGCGTATAATCCTTGTGAAGATCTGGATCATAACAATCATAATACATTTTGGTAGCTTGATCTAAAAAAGCCTTTGATAGATGAACATTGGGTTCAAGGGCATAATAATGTACGGAGGCTTTTTGATAAATATCTTCGGAAGAGGATTCCTCCATGCCGTGGAGTTGTAAGCACGGCCACAGAAAAAAGAAAAAGGCAAAAAAACACACAGCATATCTCGGCATATTAAAGAGTCTATTTTTGTATTTTTAAGTAGCGTCTATTTTACACTGTTTCTGTGACGTCTTCGTCATCAAGCTCAACGTCACCATCGTCAAGACCATCTTCTTCAGTATCCTCGTCAACAATGTCTTCACCGCTTTCCTCATCGGCATCAAAAAGAGCACCATCAATCACGGGAAATTCTTGATCCGTTTCATCATCGAGGTCGCTCTCAT
The DNA here is from genome assembly GCA_019745755.1 of Alphaproteobacteria bacterium. Classification (GTDB taxonomy): domain Bacteria; phylum Pseudomonadota; class Alphaproteobacteria; order Paracaedibacterales; family JAKBAR01; genus JAKBAR01. The sequence continues at coordinate 4,540 of JAIESS010000169.1, read as the reverse complement.
TTTCTTCAACAAAACCAACACGTTGCATACCTTTGACAACTTCCTCGAGAAGATATTCTGTGGAAACGGTTTTGTCAGCAATTTCACGAAGGGCTACAACGGGATTTTTATCATTATCACGAGGCACTGTAATACTCGCCCCGGATGCAATTTCTCGTGCACGGCGCGCAGCGAGGACAACAAGGTCAAAACGATTGGGGACAACTTCAACACAATCTTCAACAGTAACGCGGGCCATACATTTTCTCACAAAAAGATTCAATCAATGCCACATAGTGTAGGATAATTTACATAATGCTTCAACAGAAATCATTGGATTTCGTGTGCTTCTTTGGGCTATTTTCAGAGTAATCAAAAAAGTGAGAACATGTTTATGTTTGCAGTTATCTACAAGGCTTTTATTATCCCCCAAAAAGAGGCACGCTACCAGCAGCTTTGGCGCACTGTTGCAGATTATTTAATCCAACACCGTGGCGCTATTGGATCCTGTTTGCATTAAAGTGATGAGCCCGATCAAGAGGATGCCCGGTGGATTGCTTATTCCAGGTGGCCTGATCGTGCAACCCGTGATGCATCGTGGTCTTCGTCAAATGAAAATCTCCCCACAGATTTGCCGCTCTTTATCATAGACGCCATCACAGAGCTTAAACAATGCATTGATACAGCGCGTCCCTTTGAGGAAATATGCATGATTCTTGTGGATGATTTACTAGTGAAGAAAAATAATGGGTGTTAAACACATTCATATCGCCCCTTATGATCCTCGATGGCCGTCTATGTTTGACGAGGAGGCGGTTCATATCATTAATGCTCTTGGTGATAATTGTGTGGCTGTTCATCACGTCGGATCAACATCCGTTCCAGGATTAGCGGCGAAACCGAAAATTGATATTATTGGCGTGGTCAAAAATCCTGTAAAAGCTATCAAGCAATTGGAAGAGGTCGGTTTTTCTTATAGGGGAGAGTGGAATATCCCCTTCAAATACGGATTTACAAAACGCGGAGAGGCATCGATCAACCTTCATGTTTTTGAAGAAGGAAACCCGGAAATTGAGCTGAACCTTCTTTTTCGTGATTATTTACGTGCCCATTCAAAAGAACGGGATGAGTATGCGGCCCTCAAGACTGACTTGCTAAGCGATGACTCGTCCTTTGTCAGAAGTAATGGAGGCTTTGCTGGATACACCCTGGGTAAACACGATTTTATTGATAGCATTCATAGGAAAACCGGCTTTGATGGCGTGCGCATGATACATTGCACGCATCACGTCGAGTGGGAGGCTGCGCGCCATTTTCGTCAGCATTATTTCTTTGATAAGCTTGATATCCCGGATCCCTTTACTTGGACATTTGACCACCCGGCCCATGTTCATCTTGTGCTTTGTCAAGGTGCTGATATTGTGGGGTACGCCCATATTCAACGTTGGCCGGAAGCCCGGGCTGCTATGCGCATTATCGTCATTGATGAACCCTTTCGTAACACAGGGTTGGGGATACAATTTTTGACTTTGTGTGAAAAATGGCTGAAGGGGCAGGGGATACATACACTGCATATTGAATCGTCGCCAAAGGCCCTCCCTTTTTACCTTAAGAACAGTTATCGTGAGATGCCCTTTAATGATCCAGAGGGCTATGAAAGTCATCCTGACGATACAGCCATTGGAAAATTATTATGACCACTATTATTCAATATCTTGATCATCTTCCCAAAGACCTTGAGGATAAAATGGTGGAGGGTTTTGTTGCTTATGAATCAAGTCATGGCATCGATGTTAATTATCAAAAATTTGCCCTTATCATGACAAATCAGCAAGAGGAACTTATCGGCGTTCTTAATGCCTACACATGCTTTTCGGAAGTGTATGTCCAAGACTTTTGGATCGCTGCAGACCATCGCCGCAAGGGGTACGGACGAAAGCTCATGCAGGCTCTTGAAGACCGTTTTAAGGGCAAAGGATTTAATAACATTAACCTTGTCACCAATCATTTTAATGCGGTGGATTTTTATAAAAAGTGCGGATTTACCGAAGAATTTGTTCGTAAAAACATTAAAAACCCCAAGCTTTCCAAAAGCTTTTTTGTGAAATTTTTTGATGATGAGGTACAATATCAGGGAGTGCTGAGCAAATATCGTCATAATTTCTTTTGATCAGTGTTAATGGAGGCAAGGAAGTCATCGACAATAAAGGAAAAATAGATTAAACCGATGCGTATGATTTTTACTCCCACCCACACACAGGGGGGAGAGACATGAACATAGCGTCAATATTACCACCCGTGTTAAGGCCGAATTTGATGCCTCGGTCATAGACCAGGTTGAACTCGGCGTAGCGCGTGCGTTTATGGAATTGTGCGGCAAGGTCAGAGGCATCGTAAGGAGTGTGATAACGACGGCGGGTGATTTCAGTGTAGGCTTTGAGAAAGGCCAGTCCTACGTCCTTTGTAAACTGAAAAAGATTTTCGAAATTATCCCCGCCGTTATTATCCGCCTCAATAAAACGGTAGTCGTAGAAAATGCCACCCACACCACGGGTTTCTTTGCGATGTTTGATATAAAAATACTCATCACACCAGGCCTTGAACTCATCGTAATAGGCTAGGTCATGGGTATCGCAAGCATTTTTCATATGTTGGTGAAAGGACGCTGTATCTTCTTCCATGGGGATCACTGGCGTCAGATCTGCTCCACCGCCAAACCACTGTTTGCCCCCTGTTGTGATAAAGCGCGTGTTCATATGCACGATGGGAACATGGGGATTGCGTGGATGAAAAACAAGAGAAATGCCCGTGGCGGTAAAATCCGTGGATTCCTCACACCCGGGAATCGTCTTGGCAAATTCTTTGGGGAAGTTTCCCTTCACGTTAGCAAAGGCAACGCCGGCCTTTTCAAAGACAGGGCCGCCACGAAGGACTTGAATACGTCCGCCGCCAAAGTCACCGTCGACATCATTCTCCTTGCGCTGCCACTCTGTCCTTGTAAAAGTCCTCGGTGTATAGTCAGGATGATCGACCTCTGAATCAATACATTCCATTTCAACTGTAATACTATCTTGAAGCTCTTTGAACCATGTAGCGGCGCGCGCTTGCCTTTCTTGGATAAATAGCTGGTTTGGAGAGAGGGGGCCAGCGTGAAGCGATACGTTAATCATGATTGGGGTTCCCTTAAAAATGATATTAGGCTGCTTGGCCTTCGCTATCAGGATAAAGGCCGTAGCCGATATGGCGTACGGTTTGAAGATAGCGCGGTTGCTTTGAATCATCACCCAGTTTACGGCGAAGACGTACGATCTGTACGTCGACACTGCGCTCACTTACACGGTGACCAATACGTTGGGCCAATTCTTCCCGAGTAAAGGGTTTACCGGGGGATTGTGCAAAAACACGTAACAGTGCAAGCTCACTTGATGTGAGAAAAACAGGTTCCCCGTCCTTCACAAGAATGCTGCGTTTAAGATCGAAAGCATATTCACCGAGGGAAAGAGATTTTAGGCTCTTTTGTTCTTCTTCCTTGTCTTTACGGCGAGTAAGGGCACGAATGCGGGCTAAAAGTTCTCGTGGTTCAAAGGGTTTCGTAAGATAATCATCAGCGCCAGCGTTAAGTCCCTTAATACAGTCATCCACTGTGTCGCGGGCCGTCAGGAGCAAAATAGCAAGGTCTTTGTGTCCACCATCACGAAGACTCTCAGTCAGTGTTACGCCGTCCTCACCTTCCATCATGACATCGAGTATCATTACTTGGACGGGATGCGTTGCCAAAACAGAGCGGGCCTCCGCTGCATTGGCGGCAACGTGAGTCTCAAAACCTGACTCATCAAGAAAGCTTTTTAGAAGTTGGCGTAGTCGCCTGTCATCATCAACAACAAGAAGCGGGATCATGGGGTAAAAACACTCGTTTATACACGTGTGGCAACAGTTTAGCATAAAAATGCCTCATGCTAAGAAGAAAAGTGTAAGGTCATTATTTCTTAAAAAGGTTCAATAGATTTTCTATATGTTTTTTAAAATTTTTAAAAATGTATGTGGAGGGGTTGACTTATGACTATTAAAAACTATCTTGTGCAGTGAAATATATTTGATCATTTAATTTGAATGGAGGCTGACATGGCAACAATTACTGGAACCAATGCTGCAGAGACAATTCTTGGCACCCCTCTTGATGATACAATTAACTCCCTTAACGGGGGCGATAAGGTTATAGGGCGTGGTGGAAATGATAAAATTACAGGGGGCACAGGGAATGACAGCCTTTATGGTGACGTAGGGCCCTATACTGTAATATCAAATCACGATAATGGATGGTCTGGACTCACCCTCACGGCAAGCACATCCCAAGCTCCTACGGTTTTTAATTCAACTAATGTCAGCGATACGACCAACGGCCTTGGTGTTAAGGGTGAAACCATAGTGGGTGATCTACCAACAAATAATCCTATCCGTGAATCGGAACTTGGTTATAATCCAACAACGAATACATCCGAAGTTATACGCATGGACTTTGATGCACCTGTAACAAGTGCTCAAATAACTTTTGCAAACCTGT
>JAIESS010000219.1 GCA_019745755.1 Alphaproteobacteria bacterium | reverse complement strand
CTTTTTCCATGATCCATCCTTCTACAGGAAGCTGAGGTGCATACCCTTTTTCAATGGCTTTGTGGGAGGGTGGCTGTCCCGTTTTATAATCCATAATCGTTATCGTCTCATGGGAGGTATCAATACGATCCGCTGTTCCGAAAAAAGTAAAGGTTGTGCTGCCTACAGTGATCGACCTCTCCATTAAAACTTCTGTGGCTACATTTCCTTTCATACCGTACTCACAGAGCCAATCACAAAAGCCGTGGAGGCGTACCTTTTGCATGAACGTCAAGGGGGTATCCTTAAAATGGTTTATGATAAAAGCGTGAAGATTCTCTATCGATTCTATGTTAAAGCGATGATTACTTTTACTATATTTATCCAAAGCTTCGTGGAGATATTGACCAAAAATAAGGGCATCTGTATCTTCGTCCAGGTCACACAAGCGGCGCAGTCGAAGGATATATTGCGCATAAAAGCCATAGCTATCCTCCATCAAAAGCTTCAAGGCAGAAACGGATAAACGCGTAGGCTTGAGAGTGTGACTCGGGCAGGGGGGCTGCAAGTATGTGCCGTGCATGGTTGGAAGGGCTGGCCTATGGGATCTGATGCTGGGGGGCTTCTTTTGATCAATCTCCTGCGTATCCTCTACTTGATACCAAAAGCGGGAGGAAAGAACTGGTACTCCCCCATTTTCAAGGCTACGACTGAGGATAATTTTGGACGCCCCCGACAGGCTCATGAAAAAATCTTGAGCCTGAAGTCCCGTCAACTCTTCCGGCGTGGGAAGATTCAATATGCGCCGTATATGAGGGCTGAGCCACGGATCGGGGTCAATGCGACGGGGAAGGATACCCTCCTCTAAGCCCGTAATAATCATAACGTCCGCTTTTTCAACACGCGCCTCCATAAGCCCAATAATATTGATATTTATATCCCCTTGGGGGGGCGATTGAGGGATTGAGATCCCTTTGAGACTATGGTGAAAAATATCATGCCAAGCGCGTTTAGAGAGATGCTTATAGATATGCGTTAGCTCCTGGAGATCAACCAAATGCTTGGAAAAAATATCAGCCTCTTCCGTCTCTATGTTGGGGACTAAATGATCTAATAGACCTTTTAATGTGGTCAAAAAATCTCCTGAATTCACATGAATTTTGTCTTTATAGGGGTAGTCATAATCGCCCAACTGCTTCGATAGAAGAGGTTTAGTACGCAAGTCAACCTCGAAGACATAGATGATTTTGAGATGATCTTCCCGAATAGTATCCAGTGGACACACAAGGGGATGCTTCATAAGCTGGAGATAGTCCGAAAGGGTGCCATGGGTAATTACTTTGGCAGCTAGTAACGCAACATGACCAAGGGGTGTTTGATCAAAAGGAAGTGGACTTGAATCATTTACAGGAAGACCAAAGGCATGAAGTTCGGTCTTAAGACGCGTGGCAAGGCCTCGATCCGGCGTGACAATGCTGATGGACTTTTCACCGTCTTCAATGGCTCTGAAAACCGTATGCGCCACTTCTTTTCCTTGGGAAAATGCTGTGCCACTGGTTAAGCGCTGTATCATTTTTGATGGCTTATCATTAAGGGATGGTAAGGATTTTAGCGTGTTCGGCGCCAATCTCTCCACAATTTTGTGCGTGTGATAGTGGGGCGATGTGACATCTTGGACTTCATGCAGGATGTCCCCATCCACAAAGGGCAAAATCACTGTCGTATTGGAAAAGGCTAGAGATTTTGTCAATAAAGTTATGGAATCTTTTTGATATTGGGTTATGCCCGCAATGATAAAGTGACGATCCGTACTGCTTTGCCAATATTTGGGAAGTATTTCATAAATTTTTTTCTTGTACTGAAGTGGATCCACAAGCCCCCACTCTGAAAGTATATGTGGGTAATGTTCAATAACAAGACGAAGGAGCTCAAGATTTTTGTGATAACGCTCTGAAAATGGGTGATTCTTTAAGCTATTCAGTTGTGCCAGATCAATATCATCACGCAAAAACTCATTCATAACCTTCAAAAGATCTTCACCGAGGCTAAGGGCTTGGGTAAGGCTTAATTCAGGCTTGGCTTGCATCAGCAATCGTGTCAAGACATGCACTTGTTTGAGGGGCGAAATGAGAGGTTTTTTAAACTCAGTCGTCTCGCAAAAGCCATGATCAAGGATCAATGTGTCTAGGTCATTTAAACCGTACATTTTGGGAAGGGCAAAAACACCAGGTTCCTTTTGCAAGGCTTGAGTTAATTTCAAGCAAGCACGCCTGCTCGGCAAATAAAGGGTGTAATGCGCTAATAAAAGAGGGTTGTGAGCTTTTAGTAAAACAAGATATGACGTTAATGCTTCAATAAAATTATGCTGAGGTGAAATAGAAAACAGATTAGCCATGAGATCTTCTCGCTAGTGCTAAGCCCGTGTGATTGCCCGTATCAAACCAGTCTCCATCCTCCACAATAACACCCAAAAGCCGTTCCCCGCATTTTTTCCAAAGCTCTGGGATGACCCATTTTTGTATCATGGAAAAATCACTGCTTTCAAAAGCACGAGGATGAAGAATTTGAATGCCTGTATAAACATAAGGTGCTGAGGGGGCATCTCCTTTAAATGTAAGCAATCCTTTTTTTTTATTAGTCAAAGAATGGATGAAGAAATCTCCTTGGCCCTCATAGCCTAACATTTTTTTTGTGGGAACCAGAAGAAGTAGAACATCCATGGTATCGGGATCAAAAATAGATGCCATCATTGCGTAAAGGCTTGGCAGATGAGCATGCGTATAAGCATCGCTATTGATACTTAAAAACGGTTTGTTAAAATGGTCAAGAGCCTTTGCAATACCTCCCCCCGTCTCGAGAAGATCATCTTCATGGGAAATCGCATACGGCATTGCACCATGCATTTCCAAGTGTGCCTCAATCTTTTTTGCAAGGTAATGGGTATTGATAATGGCCTTTGTAAAGCCCGCTTCTTTTACATGTTTAAGATGATAATCGAGCAAGGTCTCAGCTCCAATCGTCACCAAAGGCTTTGGCATATCCAGGGTTAACGGATGGAGCCGTTTGCCAAAACCTGCAGATAAAATCATGACGGACGAGCATAGACTAGAGGGCATCATGATGATTGTATAATGGATGTATGAGAGGAAGGAGTAAGGATATCTTCGCTATATTTTATCTCAATGCGTTCGATGGATTTTCCAGGGTGTGCCCTTTTTAATGTTACAAAACCTACTTCAGCTGTGGATTTTACATGGGTGCCCCCACAAGGCACCTTTGCAAACCCATCAATTTTCCAATACCTTTTTTGTGTTAACATATCTGAAAATCCAGTTTCTATTCTATAATCGGAGAGTATAACAGCATTATAGGTTTCAAGAATATAAGGGAAAATAGTAGAGATATTAGTGTCCGTTTTAAAATCAATGCGCGCCTTTGATTCAGAAATATGAGCCCCCACTTTTTGATAAGCGTATGCTTGTGTTACAATCTCCAAAATAAGCTCAGCTGCAAAATGAAGGCGCATCAATCGGTATCTGCGCGGCCAATCAATTGTCATTGTAATCATTTGGCCTTCATAAAAACCATGATCCTCAGGCAGTGTATAGATAATGTATACACCTTCCATCCGTGATGTCACGATCTGTATCCCATCAATGAAGGCTTTGTCGCTTTCCTGTCCGCCAGAAAATGAATAGGCTATGGTTTCTTCAAGTACAATATCATTGCCTTTGATCGACGCAATTTTTGTGTGAAGTGTGTGCTGATAGGGATTAAACCAAAACAATTTTTCCATTTTCATAATATCTTTTTTAATGTGAGACGGAATTTATTTAAATTTAATATATTCCCTCTAATCCATCACCCCATGTGAGTTTTTTTTTATGCTTGTAATTCGGATCCTTGGCAGAGCATGTCATTGTTGTAATGTTTTCCCCTGTACATACTTCAAAATGAGAGTGCCCCTTTCGATGCTGAGGATGATCAATAATGCGGTAAGATGCCTTGGTCAACTTTTCAGCATTTTTTGAGATGATGAGATAGCTATAAGGCTCGTCTTCAAAGCTCATAGTAGCGTTTTTAAGATATTTGAGTTCCTTTGTTCGATTTACGCGGGCTTTAAAATGACACCAACGCCCTGAAAGAGGGTTCATAGGACAAGGTCCGTCTAAAGGGCATGGCGCTAGAATTGTCCCACCTTTTTTCACAAGAAATTGCCGCCACTCATGATAATTTTGAAACAACATCGATATGCCAGGAGAGATAATGACGAGGTATTTTTCTGCTGCATCAAATGCTTTTTCTAAAACACTGAGCTGCGCATCGTAAGATAACTCACCAAGAACATAGCTTAGCATTACAAGATCCGCATTGGGATAGGAGGATTCAGTCATGAGATTTTTCTGTATGAACGTCGCTCTATTTGTATGAAGATTCACCATTCCGCGGCAATGCAACAGCATGGGAGCATCATTTTCAATAAGTATATACGATGCGCCTATATCTCTTCCAAGACACGCAAGTGTAGCTGTACCCGGTCCGCATCCGAGATCGAGCACTGAGTTAAGCTCTACATCCTGAGGCAGTCTTTGAAAGACATCACGGCATGCTGCATAAGTTGAGGGAAAGCGTGCAAGAATATAAGCAACCCGTTCCACGTCTGATCTGAAACCTGCTTCCCCCGTTGTTTGATAGCGATCCCATAGCTGATTTCGTGCTGTCTTAAGATCCTTCAGCGAAAAAGCTGAGTGTTGCGATAAATACCCCAAACATGCCGATAAAACGGTATCAGTCACGCTCGCTCAGCCAGGCCATTTGAATGGCTTCCAGGATTCTTTCATTGCAGTGCTCTGGATTGCCAATAAAATCAGAAAGGCCCATAATATACCGTCGTAACTCCGTAAAACGAAGGGACAAAATATCAGCGTCGCCGTACCTTTCGTCGAGGGCAATGGCAATGGCGTAGATATCCGTCCATTGCATCGTTAAGAAACCTGCATATTACGAGTGGCAGAGGGGAGTTTCACCACGAGACCATCAAGTTCATCTGTCATAATAATTTGACAGCCGAGACGCGATGTATGGGTCAGACCAAAGGCAAGATCGAGCATGTCTTCTTCGTCTTCACTTGCTATTGGAAGCAAATCATACCACTCAGACTCAACAATAACATGGCAGGTTGAACATGCAAGTGAGCCTTCGCAAGCTCCTTCAAGATCAATATTATTTTGATGAGCGACCTCAAGAATAGAGAGGCCAATAGGTGCATCCACCAGAGTTTTCTCACCTGCAGGTGTCACAAAAGTTATTTTAGGCATCATACATCCTAGAAAATGTTTATTTTTTCTTATCCATGAAATAAGTTTTACCTTGCCCTCAGATGTAAAGCAAGATAAGACATAAAATTTTTGAGATACGCATAAGTATCCCTGGTCTTCAATCAACCATGGGGCTAAAGAAATTCTATTAAAACTTTCTGGTACACTCAATAGCCATGAAACCAGTGTCTCATCCGTGAGGGCCTATTTTGTGATGTGTTGGTGGAGCTGCTGTGGGCAAAGACATATCTCTTGGTGCTCATATAAGCACAATTGATGATGACCCACTAGTCCTTAAAAATTTTTCTTAGGAGATTTTTGCCTCTTGGCACAGATTTTGCATCGAATTCTTTAGATACTCGTTTTTTCTGTTGCAGCCTGTGTACTTTCTTCGTTTAGTCACCCTTATTCTTTTTACGTTTGTTCAGATTATTCCCACATCTGTGAGTGCTTATGTGCGTGTTCGGATCAAGGATATTGTGTCTGTTGAAGGTGTGCGTGGTAACCAACTTGTGGGCTACGGTCTTGTGGTGGGATTAAATGGATCTGGGGATACTATTGGCTCCACGGCATTTACACGGGAGAGCCTTGCCAGCATGCTAGAGCGTCTTGGTGTTAATGTGCGGGATAATACGGGTGCTGCTCTTTTAAATGGAAAAAACGTAGCGGCTGTCATGGTGACGGGGACTCTTCCAGCCTTTGCGCGTCAAGGTTCCAAAATCGATGTGAATGTTTCTGCTTTAGGCGATGCAAAAGATTTACGTGGTGGAACCCTTCTTGTGACGCCGCTGCTCGCTGCGGATGGTCAGGTCTATGCTGTGGGTCAGGGGCCCGTAGCTGTGGGCGGTTTTAAGGCAGAAGGCCAAGCGGCTTCTGTGACAAAGGGCGTTCCCACAGCGGGACGCATTGCATCCGGTGCCATTGTGGAAAAGGAAATTGGTTTTGAACTCGCCTCCATGAATAGTCTTAAATTCAGCCTCAATAATCCGGATTTTACAACGGCCAAACGGGTTGCGGACCGTATCAATCATACTATGGGTAATGGTGTTGCGGCGGCAAAGGACCCCTCTACCATTCAAGTGGAGATTCCAGGGGGGTACAAGGGACGCACGGTGGAGTTTATGACCATGGTGGAGCAGTTGGATATTCAGCCGGATCAAGTCGCTAAGATTGTGGTGGATGATCACGACGGTATTATTGTGATGGGAGCTAATGTGCGGATTTCCACAGTGGCGATCTCCCATGGTAGTATTACGATTCGTGTGACGGAGCACCCTGAAGTGTCCCAGCCTAATCCCTTTATCCAATCAAATCCTATGACACTTAATGCGAATGCAAGC
>JAIESS010000185.1 GCA_019745755.1 Alphaproteobacteria bacterium | reverse complement strand
ACATACCCGTGGGGCTCCAAACGAAGATCCACAATATAAAGGGGTAAATGAATATCATTCATAAGAGTACGGATGTAATAGACAAGATGCTCCATTTGCGATGGTGTGGGCTGAGCACTCCCCGAAGCACGCAAAGGTAGCACACCGATGATGGGGTTTTTATAAAGAGTACGAAAGTTATTAGGAAGATAGCCCTCCTTCTTAGGAATAGCCATGACGGCACCATTGGGCACTTGTTCACAAGAATAGTCACAGTAACCAGCGCTCATTCCCAAAAAAACAGCAAAGATAAAAATAAGAATTTTTTTCAAAGGATATTCTTCTTTATTAATTGCGTTGAATCCCCCTTACTATGCTGGATTTTTTCTTAATAAATCATTACTCCTCGAAAAATAATCTTGCATTACAGAAATAAATTCTTCCATCTCATGATCACGCCCGATGGAAACACGCAAATGATGATGAAGACCATAACCCGCCATGGGGCGCACCATAATGCCCTTTTCTCCAAGATAACGGTAAACATTCTTTGCACCATCCGATGAACCACAATCAAAAAGTAGAAAGTTCCCATGGCTTGGATTGACAGGAAAACATGAGGCTTCTAAGCGTTCTTTTGTCCAATTAATCCATGACATATTATGATCCTTTGCTTTTTTTACCCAAGCTTGATCATGGACAGCAATGCTTGCTGCAGCCTGGCCCACACTATTGACATTGAAGGGTGGGCGAATACGATTCAGTGGATCAAGAAGTGCTGGCGCTCCTACACCGAACCCCACACGAATCCCAGCCAGACCATAAACCTTTGAAAATGTACGTAACGTTATTACATTGGTGGCGTCTTTAAAGAGGGTGAGCCCACTTTCATAATGTTCATCCGCCACATATTCAGCATAAGCCTCATCCAAAACAAGAATTACCGAATCAGGAATCCCTTTGTGGAGGCGAAGCACATCATCCCGTGGCATCAGGCACCCAAGGGGATTACCTGGATTATCAAGAAAGACAATTTTTGTTTTGGGTGTAACAGCACCCAAGAGCGCATCCACGTCTGATAATAACCTGGGCTGAGGGACGCGCACACAGGTTGCACCACTTGCCTTTGTTGCAATGGGGTATACAAGAAAACCATACTGGGGCATGATAACCTCATCCCCTTCTCCCACAAAAGCTCTACAAATAAGATGAATAATATCTTCTGATCCATTACCACAAATAATATGATCTCTCGGGATGTTATGAACACCAGACAGAGCTTCCTTCAGCTTTGATGCCCCTCCACTTGGATAGCTAGAGAGATTAAGGGGGAGATTTTGCATAAATTCCAATACCCGTGGGGATGGGCCAAGGGGGCTTTCATTAGACGCCAGAACAATACGACGTGTCATACCCGCAGGTGTCACATCACCTCCCACATAAGGGGCAATATCGAGAATATATGTTTTGGCAGAGATCATAGAGCTTAATAACGTAGAAGTGCATAGGCATAATGTAGGATAAGTTCTACATTGTGGAAAGGGGTTTTTCATTTGATGAAATACGTCCTTTAAAAAGTTGTTATTAAAATTTTATATATAACCATATACACATTTAAAAATACAAATAACTCAAGAATATTTATTATGATTAAAATTTTAGCATTACTTTTTTCTACATCCATTGCAGCGTATGCTGGTGATTCGCTTCCTAATGGATATTCTCTTTTTTCTGGACCTTCAATCGTGGGTCATTCATCCACGTTAGGTTCGCGTCTACCTTTGGCACCTGAAGCTCAGAGGTCCCTAACACAGCAGTTAGAGCTTCAACGGAAAGAGCATCAGCAATATATCGCACAGCTGCAAGCACAGCATCAACAGATATATGCTAACAATCTACAGATGATAGAGCAGCAACAACGGGTGATAAGTCAGCAGAGAATGCTATACCAGCAAGAGGAAAACAAACTACAGCAGGCAAATTTCCAGTTACTACAATTACTACAATTACAGCAGCATCTGCAGTTACAAACGCTACAGGAACAGCAACAAGACTATCAAAAACAACTCAGTCAAAAAGATGAACTGATAGAGCAACTAAAGATTCAGATCGAGGAAAAGCAACTAAACATTCAATTACCTCAATTAGAGGAATCAGAGAGTACGCTTCAGCCTTCAAAAAAGAGAAAAAAGAAGAAACTTCGTCACGCTTCAACCTCTGACGCAAATCTTAATGAAACAGATTTGAATGAGGCCATCTTCGAAAAAGATAACACACAATCAACCGCCTGGGAAAACTCTCTTCTCCCCTTACATACCGCTTGCTTTCATGGAAATCTTAGAGATGTTAAAACTCTTGTTGCAAATCACACTTTGCTTTTAGAAATAACTAAGGAGGGATTCACAGCCTTACATAGTGCAATTTTTGGTGCGATCAAAAATATATATGACCGTGGACGTCTTCCTTCTGACTATTTTGGCATTATAAAATCTTTATGCGAGGCAGCACCAGAGCTTGTAACTATGGGGCTGATGCATCAAATTACATGGTGTGACGTAGATCTTATAAAAGAGTTAACCCCTATTATGTGTGCAGATCAGACTCAATTACTATGGGGAAAAATGACTGCATCAAAAGATACAGATGAAAAGGTTAGAAAAGTGGCAATTCTTATGAAAAAATTGACCATAGCAGGCAACCAAAAATAAAAGATAAATGCTTTAATTACGCGCATTCAAGAGAACTCCAGAGGGCTTTTTCATAATCCAAAGGACACGAGCGTAGAATTCGGTGTATACAAGGGGTACGTACACGGATAAATGATGGCCTTATGAAAAAAACAGTTACACTCATTGATGGTTCGGGCTTTATTTTTAGGGCCTACCACGCGCTCCCCCCCTTTTCACGTCCGGATGGTACGCCTGTGGGAGCAGTGTTTGGCTTTTGTAGCATGCTCCTAAAATTTATGAATCATCCTGACTTATCAAAGTGTGTGGCCGTTGTCTTTGATGCAGGACGTGAAACCTTTCGTCAAGATATTTATCCGGACTACAAGGCGAATCGTCCCCCAGCACCAGAAGATTTGATTCCCCAATTTCCCTTGTTTCGCGAAGCCTGTGTGGCCTTTAATCTTCCCGTTATTGAAAAAGTGGGGTTTGAAGCGGATGATGTGATTGCAACCTATGCGGAGCAGGCCAAAAACAAGGGGTGCGACGTTGTGATTATCTCCGCTGATAAGGATTTAATGCAGCTTATTGACGATCATGTTGTCATGATTGATCCGTTAAAGGACAAGCGTATCAGCTTTGACGAGGTGTTTGAAAAATTTGGTGTAACACCGGACAAGGTCATTGAGGTCCAGGCCCTCATTGGGGATAGCAGTGATAATGTGCCGGGCGTACCGAGTATTGGGCCGAAGACAGCAGCAGAGCTCATTGGCCAGTATGGCAGCTTAGAAAAGCTCTATGAGCACTTGGATGAGATCAAGCAACCCAAGCGCCGTCAAACCCTCATGGAAAACAAGGATAAGGCATTTCTCTCCAAGCAACTGGTGACCCTTGTCAAAGACGTGCCTCTTGAGCGCGACATTGATAGTTTTGATGATCACACACCAACCGTTGAGGCGATGGCAGACTTTTTTAAAGCACAAAATTTCACAAGTCTTTTGAATCGGCTGGCTAATGCACCTGTTGAAAAAGCACAGCCTAAACCATCCTATACAATGATTGTAACGTCGGAGCAGTTGAGAGCGTGGTTATCGGATGTAGGTTCTGAACTCACCCTTGACTGCGAGACGACGTCACTGAATGTACAGCAAGCGGAGCTTGTGGGCATTGCTCTTGCTAAATCAAGCGAGAATGGTCAACCAAGGGCATGTTATATTCCCATTCGTCACAATCTTCTTGTAGCATCAACGGCGCAAATCCCCTTAAAAGATGTGCAGGCTATTTTAAAGCCCTACCTGGATGATCCAAGTATCCTCAAAATCGGCCACAACCTGAAGTATGATCTCAGCATTCTTGACAAATATGGCATGAGCTTTGATGTCTACGATGACACCATGGTCATGTCTTACGGCCTTGATAGCGGCACACATCGTCACGGCCTTGATTTTCTTGCCAAACATTATTTTAATCACACGATGATTCCTTACAAGGAAGTCACAGGGGTTGGGAAAAAGCAGCTCACCTTTGACGAAGTGCCTCTTGAAAAAGCAACAGAGTACGCCGCAGAAGATGCAGATTATACTCACCGCCTTCACCAATTACTGCGTCCACGCCTGTTTAAGGAACATATGTCGAGCCTGTATTTTCATATGGATCGCCCTTTTATTCAGGTCATTCGTGCTATGGAAAATTGCGGTATCAATGTGAATCCAGATATGCTTCGACACCTTGGTAAGGACTTTAAAGAGCGTGAGAAAATTCTTGAGCACGACATTTATACCCTTGCAGGGCATTCTTTTAATATTGGTTCGCCAAAGCAACTGTCCGATGTTCTTTTTGGGGAACTCAATCTCCCCTCGCCAAAGAAAACAAAAACGGGTGCCTTTACAACGGATGCGGATGTGCTCGAAGATCTTGCCCACCAAGGTGTTCCCATTGCACAAAAAATTACAGAGTGGCGCAGCCTTACAAAACTACAATCCACCTATATCGACGGCCTTTTGAGTGCTATTGACCCCACGACAAAGCGCGTACATACATCCTATAACCTTGCGGGAACAACCACGGGGCGTCTGTCTTCATCTGATCCTAACTTACAAAATATTCCTATTCGCACCGAAGATGGTCGTAAAATTCGATCAGCCTTTGTGGCAGAAGAAGGCTATAAACTGGTCAGTTTCGACTATTCACAAATCGAGCTACGCCTCCTTGCACACATGGCGGATATTCCATCCCTTCAAGAAGCGTTTTGTTCCGGCCAAGATATTCATAAGTTAACCGCCAGTCAAATTTTGGGTGTACCCATGGAACAGGTGACAAGCGATCAACGCCGCTCCGCCAAGGCCATTAATTTTGGTATTATTTATGGCATTAGTGCGTACGGTCTCAGTCAACAGTTAAAGATATCAAAGAGTGAGGCTCAAAATTATATTACTCAGTATTTTACAAAATACCCTGGGATTCAGGCCTACATGGAAAAAATGAAAGAAAGTGCCCGGGAACAAGGTTATGTGACGACACTTTTCGGTCGAAAATGTTTTACTCCGGGGATTGTGGATAAAAATGCTAGCCTGCGGGGCTTTGCAGAACGCCAAGCCATTAATGCCCCTCTCCAAGGGAGTAACGCAGATATTATGAAGGTTGCTATGCTTAAGCTGGATAAACAGTTAAGTCCCATGAAAAACGATGTGCGCATGCTCCTTCAAGTGCACGACGAACTTGTCTTTGAAATAGCTCAGGATAAAATCGATGCCGTAGTCCCGCAGATTCAACAGATCATGGAAACCATCATTGACCTTAAGGTACCCCTCACCGTGGATGTAGGTATGGGCCATAATTGGGAAGAGACGTAACGAAGCGGCACCCTCTCCAAAGAATCATATATCACTCTTCAAAAAATTTTCTCAACAAAGGCATAAATTTTAACTAAACTTTAATTTTTTCCTGTTCCAATTAGTTTAAGAATTTGAATTTTTTATTCAACTAATAAGGAACACAATAGCCAATGATAAAACTAAAACTTGTTCTTACTCTCGCTTGTTTGGGAGCTTATCAAAGTGCATCAACGGCAACAGCAGGGGATACACTCAGTCAGCTTATTAAGTTGGAGACATTCGAGAAACTGACTGGAAACCGTGATAAAGCATCAAAGCTTTTTGGGCGCTACACAAAGCTTACAAAGCTTAATAAACGAAAACATAATCTATGGGAAATGAATGGTTATGCATCGTTTAAGGATCGCGCTGTTTCACCCAATACAAAGGGACACAGCAAATCATTTACATTGGGGTACGATTATAAGCTATCCCCCAAATGGCGTTTAGGAATGTATGCTACAGCCCTTCGTGGACGATCTTTTGCAACAAATTTTTTTAGACAAACAGTCACTAATCTTATACAGCCTATCAATGCATGGAGTTTATCTCACGCCCAATCGATTTCGCCCTTTTTCAGTTATAATTTCACAAGTTGGGCCTCAGCGTTTGTGGCTGCAAGCTGTTCTTGGGGGCGAACACGCCTTGTTCAGACACGCACGAATCCCTTTTATGGAGTTGGAGGAACACCTAATGTTCAGGGGAAAAATACAACATCCTATATGAATACATCCTCGAAAAATCTTTCAGCTTATATGAATTTTGTAGCACCTCTTAGCAGTGAATTTATGGGGCAAGCCCAAATCGGGGGAATTTTTGTACGCTCAAAACGCGGTAAATTTATGTTGTATCAACCTTATTTAAATCCCGCGGATTATAATTTGGTGAACCGTAATCATGATAATAGCAGTACTGGAGTAATTCTTTTGCGTGTTATGTATGGTCACTTTGATATGGTAACACCTTATATGGAACTGGGTATGACCGC
>JAIESS010000087.1 GCA_019745755.1 Alphaproteobacteria bacterium | reverse complement strand
TTGGAAAGTTCTATTGATGCTGCGTCACACATTTTAATCCTTTTCTTTCTTATTCTTCTCTTCTTTTTTTCCTGGAGGTGGAGGACCTCTATCCGCAGAATATTTATCTCCTCCTAACAATACTTTTGGCTTTCTTCCAGGAAGACCAGGTGCTCTCATGATTGATGGATTGTTTATCTTTCCCGCTTCATCTGCCCTCTTTTTTGCCCCTTCTTTCTCCTCTTCTATTTTCTTCTTCGCCGCAGTGGCAAGTTCACTCAGCTCATCTCTAATATCGCCACTTTCCTCCGCCTTACCCTCCTGACTAACAACATCAGTCTCCGCCCCCTCCCCCGCCATGCTGACGCATGAAAGGCTGGACATTATCAAAAACATCATTAAAAAGCCCATGTACGCACCTGTTCTATAAAATTCCTATGCCTAGTCTGCCGCCCAAATGTTAAGATAGCCTTAACGGTAAGCCTCTTCTGTTGTAGAGAACCCATCATTCTTATAAGATGAGAACAGTAAAAACAGATCCGAAGTGCCTCATGCCCGAACACCAAATATCATCCCCTCTTCGTGTGGGCATCCTTGGTTTCGGTCGTATGGGACAAAGCATTTATGACATTCTTGCGGACCCCTCCCCTACGTTTTGTTGCGCGGGCATTTTTACAAGATCCGTTGAACGTTATCAGGATCACCCTGCGAGCCATTTGATACACACGGACATCGATAAAGTCGTAGTTGCCTCCGATATTCTTATTGATGTGACAACGGCGGATGCTGTGACTTACCATATTGATGCAGCTGTGCGTTTTCAAAAACCTTTGCTCATTTGCGTGACAGGAATAGATGATACACATAAAGCCGCCATTGAAAAAGCCGCTGTCTACATCCCCCTTTGCCTCGCCCCCAATACAAGCCCTGCCATGACTATTCTTGCATCTCTTGTAGAACGCGCCGTAGGTCTCCTGGATGATATCTATGATATTGAAATTTTTGAGGCTCATCACCGCGATAAGGCTGATGCACCGTCGGGCACAGCACTGATGTTGGGGGAAGCCGCCGCGCGAGGTTGTGGCGTGCCGCTCAATGAGGCTAAACTCTATCCCCATGAAGGCAAGCGTAAAAAAGGATCCATTGGTTTTTCGGTGGCCCGTGGCGGTGCCATAACAGGAGAGCACACGGTATATCTTTATGGTGATGATGATGTGCTGAGCTTTACCCATAGGAGTTTAAACCGCACTCTTTTTGCAAAAGGCGCTATAAAACTTGCAAGGCTCGTGCATCAAAAAACACCTGGCCTTTATCATCCTCACGATTTATTTACTGATTAATGCCCTCGGTTTGAAAGGGAGTGGAGCCCCCCTTCTTCACAGACATAGGCCCTCCCCGGCGGGGGGGCCTATGACGGAAGATTGCCACCAAATCTATGGTGGTACAAAATAACAGAAGAATGATTTTAAGAATACAACTAAATTGAGAAAGAATTACCACAACCGCATCCGGTCTTTGCATTAGGATTTGTAATTACAAACATCGATGCTGTGAGATCGTCTTGATAATCTAAAACGCTCCCATCCAGGAGGGCAAGGGATACCTCGTCAATAACGATTTCAGCGCCATTGTTTTCAAAAACAAGGTCGTCTGATAGAACGTGATCATCCATTAAAAAGGTATATTGAAAACCGGAACAACCACCGCCCTGGACTGCAATACGCAGGCGCTCTTTTTTATTGTTCTCATCATTAATAACCTTTATGCGTGCCGCAGCAGCTTCCGTCAGTGTCAGTGTCATCATGATTTCTATTATGTATATTATCGTTTTAAGTGGAAAAGGCCTTTTTTAAGCCCCTTCCACTCCCAAATATATTATTTTTTCCCTTCATTAAACGCTGTTACTGCGCTGCTAATGGGAGAGATACTCTTCGTAAAGATTAGACGATTTGACCATTCGATGGCAAGGGAATGCCTCTCGCTAAGTAATTTTAAGTAGACCTCATGACGGTAACGTTCCATAAGAGAAAGGTCGCTGAACCGCTTTTCATCCAAAAGAATTTGCTCCCACGGTTGTGTCCATGTGCTTAAAAACCACCAGGATGCATCGCGTTGAATACTCCATCGAAAGGTATCTTGGTCGTTAAGGTAATCTAAAAATTCAGCTATACTCTCTTTTTTCTCTTTGTCCATATCTCTCCATGTTTCTTTGAAATGTTCTTGGAGTATGGAGAACATTTTGTACCTTGCAGGAAGTAATTGCGTGTCTCCCCATCGATGAAGATTAAGGGTAACCAGGATCTCCTCCTGCTCAGTTTCTGTGAGATCCCCTTTAAAGGGGATAGAGGCAACCATTTCTTTAACATTGTTTTTTAATGTCTTATTGACATCTAAGGTCACGTCACGCTCAAGATTTTCCATGCCTTCTTTTAAACTGTTTGTTTTCTCAAAATTAAAAACGTCTTTGAAATGTGGATCAATACTCATAAATTTAAAAATCTTTGGAATTTCTGAGCCTGCATAAATACCATTATCGAAAAGAGAGATAGCTTTCTTTCGTTTATATTCAAAGGCCTTCCTGAAGCTGTCGTTAAAGAGCTCTCGAATTTCGCTTATCTCTGAAATCCCAAAAAGTTTTTCATAGCCTCGCGCTCTATATGATGAGGCTGTCTCCTTTGCGAAATCATGTTGACGTTGTTTCTTATCATTTATATCTGAGCTTTTTTTAAAGGCTTCATAGGCTTCTTCACCTTTCCAGTGCCATCTGAAAAAGCCCGGATCTTTCCTAATCAGCGCATCCATTAATATTTCGAACTGATCTGTATCAAGAGCCTTTAACATATCCTTTAACCAGTGTGCAAATGTATTATCCCAAGATCCCCTGTAATTTTCACGTTTATCATCAAGAGCTTTAATATGATATGCCAGTTTTTTTAATACATTCGGGCTAGGAACATCACTCAACGTGATAGTTTTAAGTTTTTGCTTGAGCATGTCATAGGTTGATGCTTTTTTATTGATTAATTCTTCTCCTAAACGCTTTGTCCATTCCATAAAAGATTGTGGTGTATGAAAAAGGCCGCGATGGTAGGAGTCTTTTGGTTGGTGGGAAATAAAACCAACATTGTACCAGAACCTGAAAACAGGATCGTCGTTGTAAAGCTTGTTCTGATTTTCTATGGCAGCCGTATACGCTTCAAGCGGAGGTAATGTTTGTTTGTTCTCCACCCCAAAAAGCTTTTTGGGTGAAAGTTTTTCATAAATAAAAGTATCCATGTGAATAGAAGAGTCTAAAACACTCGATGGAGTTACTGTATCTGTGGCAAGGTCATAGACAGAATTTACCCATGTGGATAGAACCCCTTTTTCATCTTGATGCTCAACAGTTCCAATTGTATCTTTAACTGTATCCCAAATTGTTTTTTTACTGCCGTATGCTTTTTCTATGACATCAATCATGGCGAGCAATGTGACAACGTTTGTATTAAACTGAGTGTTTGTATTCTTTGCCCATTGACAACGAAGAGCACGATAGAGGTTTTTAAGCTCCTTCACGTCAAATGATTGTACTTTTGTTTCTTTTAGTGTTTTTTCTAAAAAGCTCGCCAGTCTAATAGTATTAGACTCACTCAAAGATGTTCTTGGTGTACCTCTGTAGAGAAAACTGCCACGGTAAGCAGCGCTGCTTGGATCCACAAGGTCACGCCATGATTTTGTCCATTCGTCTTGATGAAAAGAGGCTTGAACGCGTGTAAAAAGGCTGATGTCCGTTGTATTATGATAAGTCAAAAGCCATTTGAGATATGTTTCATCAGCTCTTTGAGAATATCTATTTTTAAGCCGATCTTGTGTAAAACGAATCATCTCATCAAGATCATTTTTAGTGTTATGCACGGTGATATACTCAACAGCCAAAAGGAGAGCTTGCATTCCCATGACCTGTTTATTAGGGGCAGAAGAGGTTGCCGTTGGTGTTTGTTTGAAATTCTCTTCTAAAAAGTTTCGCTTTTCTGCTCTATAGCCACTTAAAGAATCTGCAAAAAAATTATGCGTTACAGAACCAATTATTGTATCCCATTCACTTTGTGATGGACGATTGTAGTGATTGTACAAGTCATCGATGGAGCAGTCTTCAAGCGGTTGAAGAACGCCGTTGCTATCTGAAAGCCCTGAGAAACCAAGTTCCTTCATAGCGGGAACGAGCAACTCTTTTGTTGGAAATTTTTCTTTTAATACATCGAGAGAATCACTACGAATACCATATTCTTTTTTCTTCCCAGACAAGATCTCCATGCTTTCAAGGACTGGACTAACAGTAGCATCGAGATCCATACTTTTCTTACTTCGTCCCCAGCTGTGCAGAAGTTTTTCAATTGTGTGTGTGTTTTCGCTCACAACGGCCATGGGCGTCTCTGCGTAGGACACAGGGCACAAAAAGGTCTGGATCAAAAGACCTGCAGTGAAAAAGCGTGATAATCTCATGTATTCTCTCATTTTTTATGTATTAAAATAATCAATAGGGTTGATGTCTAAGTTGATATATAAGCTGATGATAAAAAAATTACTCAACTCTATCATTTAATCTATACAAATTAATTCTGCAATAAAAAAGTCAATTTCATGGGGTGACAATAAAACACCCGCTTGAATCGTCAAGCATGACATCACTTTGAGTTTTTTGATCCAAAATAATTGCTTCTAGATCAGTCAAATAAATCTCTTCACCAAGACCGCGATCAGAAAGGCCCTCACGAGCAATAGTATAAAGCTCTTCGGCAACCCCCCACTCCTCTTTTGATAAACCATCCCTTGGGATACGCAAATATTGCGCTTGGACTGTATCAAAGGTCCAATCCTTTACATGGTTGAATATTTTTTGAAGAGCCGTCTCACTATAGAAAAGCCCAACAAACAATGCAGCCGATGAAAAAGCCTTGGGGCTTGCATCAATGCCGCGAATTTCAATAAATTGTTTAAGGCGCACTTCGGGAAAAGGAACAGTAATCTGATCATAAAAATCATCTGTAGTAGCAAAATGCCCTGGATACGATGCAAGTTTACCCTCCATGAAATCTAAAAATGACTCCCCTGCCCCATTGATATAGCCATTACGATAGATGAAATACATAGGCACACGAAGAAGATAATCCACATAATCATCGAACGTCATAGCAGGGTAAAGATTGTGTGTCTTGAAAGCAAAGGGTAGCAACCCACAACGATCAGGATCTGTATCTTGCCACACAAAATTACGAAAGCTCTTATAGCCAGAAGGTGCTCCTTCATAAAAGGGCGACGCTGCAAACAGGCCTGATGTAATGGGATTAAGAGCATTCGACACAAACATCATCATCGCCATATTGGCTTCAGATATGTAATCTAAATTGATCTGAAGCGTACAGGTACGTCTCATCATGTCAAGGCCATGGTTACCTTTTTTTAGCATATAGTCACGCATAATAGCGTAGCGTCCTTTGGGCATCCACGGTAAATCACGTTGCGCCCAAAGAGGTTCAAAACCAATATCTCGCCTGAAAAATCCATACATTGAAAGAATCGCATCTAATTGATGCTTAAACTCTGATATCTCATTATGGGCAGCATGAAGATCCTTATGCACCTTGGCAGAGAGCTCAAATTGCCCTCCTGGTTCCAGGGAGAGGGAAGAACCATTTTTTTTACCACCAATAATATTGCCCCCTTCAAAAACAGGTGTATATCCATGATCAAGAAAAGCTTCAAGAACGAGTCGAATATGATCATAGTCAAGGCGATACCCTGTTTTTTTATCATAAAGAAAGCATTCACTTTCAATACCAATGCCACGTTTTTCTGGTGCTTTAATACCATCATTAAAAAATGTCAGCATATCGGCATAGTGCAAAGTCATGTGTCATAATGTTTTTTGAAAATTTAACTTACTTTTACAGAAAATGTCAGCAGCTTCAAGGGTGTTTCGTTTTTTAGAGATATCAGAGAAATCTATTTTCGCTATCTCACCTAAAAGATGCATCATTTTCAACTTTTCCTTTGTTTTGTTGAAAAAAATAAATATAATTTTAGATAAGTTATATTGCACCATTGACGTCCATGGATAGTTTTGAATTTAATAAAATTTTTGCAGCCCTTCTAGCAGCCCTCCTTGTGGCTATGATTGCTAATTTGGTATCTGAAGGGGCTATACATCCACACAAACTCGCTAAAAATATCTTCGTTATTGATGTGGTCGAAGAGCCTGTAGGCGACAAGGGTGAGCCTGCTGAAGAAAAAGTTCCTCCTGTAGCCCCTCTCCTTGCCAAAGCAAGTGCTGAGAATGGAGAAAAACTTGCAAATAAACTCTGCTCCCAGTGCCATACCTTTAAATCCGGTGAAGCCAACAAAACAGGCCCTAATTTGTTTGGCATTGTAGGCAATACCTTTGCGCACATAGGGGGGTTTGCCTACTCAAA
>JAIESS010000105.1 GCA_019745755.1 Alphaproteobacteria bacterium | reverse complement strand
CTTTGCAACAAGGTCCGTATCGCTCACAAAAACAGGCACCTTATTTTCTTTACCCACTTTTAAAACCGCATCAAAAGCAGCGAGAGCAACGTTATCATTATTCACAAAAAGTGCATCGGCCTTGCCAACAAGACTCATAGCCGCCGCATACACGTCACTTGTTTTGCTAGCTGGTGCAAAGACAACCTCAAGACCAAGTTCCTTTCCAACCTTTTCCATGAGTTCATTCAAAACCACGGAATTTTGCTCGCCTGGACTATAAATCACACCAATCTTTTTAAGATGAGGAAGAATTTTTTGAAACGTTTCAAACTGAATTTTTGGCTCAATAAAGTTGGACACCCCCGATATATTCCCCGTAAGCTTGGCATTTTTAGGGTCCGTAACCGATGCATAAATAACGGGAATGCTAGAACCTTTTACCGCTTGAAGCGTCGATTGAGACGCAAGAGTACCAATCGTAACGATAACATCATATTTTTGCCCAATAAACTTTTGTGCAATTTGGGATGCTGTGGCGGGATTACCCTGAGCTGATTCCCATTTAAAAATAATATCTTGATCGGGAATAAGTCCCTTGCTCCGCAAATCATCCATCACGCCCAAACGCGTAGCATCAAGGGCTTCGTGATCACTTGTTTGGATAACGCCAACTTTTGGTTTGGATGTTTCAGAACATGCCGTGAAGAGAATGCACGCTGATAAGATAGTGAATAGGTTAAGTGTTAATGTTTTAAATGATTTTAATATGTTTGGAATAAGCATAGCCAACCTCGTTTCGCATTAAGTATTTTAAAAAATGTGAGTGTATTTACGGTTTTGTCGTGATGAAAATGATGATGCATGATAAATCTCCTTTAATTTTATTTATTATTTCACGATATACTTCGCTTTTCCAACAAGATCCTTTGGCAACGTTATGCCTAGAAGGGATGCTACTTTTTGGTTAAGCGTAAGTTCAATTGTATCAGGTTTTTGAATACCAAGCGTTGAGATAGGGGCATAATCTTTAATATGCTTTAAAATCATTTCCGCTGTTTTTTGACCGATACTGTATTGATTATGAGCAATGGCGCCGATGGCCCCCCGCGTAACAGAATCTGTATCTGCGGTAAAGACAGGGATATTATTTTTATTTGTTACATGAATCACACTATCAAAAGCTGAAATAACGGTATTATCATTGGGGATGTAAATAACATCGACTTTACCCACAAGATTCATGGTCGCCGCTGACACATCGTTGGTGCCCGTTACTGTGGAGCGAATGATTTTAATAGTGTGATTGGCGGCTTCCTCTTCAAAAAGCTTGATAAGGGACACTGAATTTGCTTCGCCACCATTATAAATCACGCCAACTGTTTTAACTTCTGGCATTATTTTCATAATAAGCTTTAGCTGATCCTGATAAGGCGGAAGATCACTCACCCCTGCAATCATTGGATTTTTGTTATCGTCATCCATGAGCTTGGCTGCCTTTGGATCATTCACTGCACTAAAAATCACAGGAATACCGGCATTTTTTGCAAGACTATATGCTGCTTGAGCGGACGGTGTTGTAATAGGAACAATCACTTCAGCCTTCAGACTTATGAATTTTTGGACAATTTGAAGGGCTGTTGCAGGACTTCCTTGAGCATTTTGAAAAACAACTTGGTCTTTTGAAATACCACCTAACTCAAGGCGTTCCACAATACCGCGTCGAATTTCATCCAACGACGGATGAGGGGCAATCTGAGTAATAGCAACAAGGGGCGGCTGAACAGGAAGCTGATTAATAAAAAAGAAACCTGCTATAAAGAAAGCAATTAGAATGAATAGATACAGATATTTTTTCGAAAGCATTTTTAAAATTCCTACATACGCATAGACATAGACACCATAATTTTAACTATTATGATGTCGCCACCATCGCGCATGTAGGAGAGTAAGGAACATTATGAAAAAACTTACATTAATAACTTAACATCTTTTATGCTAAATTCATTTTGTATAGATTGCAAGTTTTTTATGCAGCAGGTGCCGCCATTTTGGACTCAATTTCTGCTTGTGCTTCCGTTGCTAACTCTTTCCAATACGCAACAAATTGCTCTTCCGTAATAAAATCTGTGCGTTGATGCAGCTCCCCTGTAAACTCAATGCCAATGAACTGAGTTGTGGGGAAGTACATCTTAATGGCTTGGTGGAGATCTATCAGGTAATTTTTATTATCATCAATAAAAATAATGAGCTTAGGGTTTGTGTGCGTCGTTTGAAGAAATTCCACCACACTTTTTCCTTTATTAGGTGAATTCTTTTCTCCCGCTGCACAGAGAACACCTTGATAAAAGACAGGCTGGCGACCAAGGAATCCCTTCACATTCACAAGGGTAAGATCTGCATAATCAGGAAACGCGCCGCTAAAATCAATGCCATACCGTTTGAGTGTTTCATAGCGAACCACTTCGGCACGATTAAGCTGCTTGAATGGCCCAGGTGACGCTGCAGTACACGCAATGGCTTTGATGCCTTTATTTTTGATATAATCAATGACCTTCGGTGTATCCACATCCAGAAGCTGAGACGGTCGTTGGGTGCATAAATTGAGCATTAAGTTGCGGTGGTCTTGGCTCAGATCTGCAAAATGCCCATGAATGGCGGGCCTGTATTTGATAATATTTGTCATGTGGAGGGCGGAATCTTTGGACATAATCAGCGTTGAGTCAATATCAAAAATGACCAGAATATCCTTCGGATCCGTTGTTTTAAGAGCGTCATCAACGGCGCGTTGAACTTCCACCATGGTGGCCATTTGGGGATACTTTTCCGCCCATGTACACGATACAAATACGGCAAGAAGGGTGAGTGTTTGAAAAAAACGTTTCATCGTTCTTCCTTATTTTGTTTTTTTAAATAATCTGAACCATACATATACACGATATATACACGAAGAAACGCCCTGGGTCACCCTGATTTTTTGAAATAAAATGATTAGAAAACATCAAAAAATGAACAACGATAGCCCATAAAACGACTAAAAGCCCTTTAAATCAACTCAAACAACGCTTCCACCTCAACGTTGGCACCAAGGGGAAGGGAGGATACGCCCACGGCAGCACGGGCATGACGACCAGCGCCACCAAGAATTTCTACCATGAGATCCGAAGCACCGTTAATGACCCTGGGGTGATCTTTAAAATCTGCAGCACACGCCACGAAACCACCGAGGCGCACACATTGTTTGATCTTTGACCAGTCACCACCGATGGCTTGATTCACCTGAGCGAGAATATTAATGGCACACAAGCGCGCCGCCTGATACCCAAAATCAACATCACCTGTATTTGTTGTTGTCAGCGTCCCCTCATACTGAAGTTTGCCATCCATTAATGGTAATTGCCCCGAAACCACCAGGATTTTCCCCATGATCTGATATCCCACATAATTGGCTACAGCTGACGCTGGTGTGGGGAGAACAATGCCTGATTTTTGAAGGTTGGCAAGGACCATTTGAGTGCTTAGCATGTTAAGTCTTTCAGGAGGGAAACCATACACAGAAGATTAACAGATGTGGGAAAATATGAAAAGAAATCTACCTTTATGCAAAGGGTGTTTGATGAACTACTTAGCCATACTGCCCGCGTACACTTGAAAAGCTTCTTGAACAACAGATGGATTATCAAACCATGGGAAGTGGACAGCATTTTTAATCTCGTTGATAAGAATATTTTTACGTTGATAGTCGGCTTGGCTGGAGAATAATAAAAGAGGCGGAATATTGTCTTGATCGTATATGAGATGTCTTAAGAAAGTGTTGATATTAACAAAAATAGATGACCCCGCCCTACATCTAGGGGGTAATCAGAATGATTCTATTTTTAGTTAAAAGAGATTGGCTTTAGCATAACCTCAGAAAATCGTTGACCATCCCATTCACCAAGGACCTCTGTTTTCATCTTGCTTATCTCATTCACAAGAAATTCATAGGCTTCGATAAATTTTTTATGGCGCAGCAACCGTGATCCAATAATATCGAGGGCGTCCAGATCATCATTATTATCAGGGTATAGATTCATTTTTCGGGCAAATGACGTCGCTCTTGATGTGAGGATGTGCAAATGATCATGTATTAATTTTGCCGCGCCATATTTCCCTCTCAAATCCTCAGGAATCGATAAATTGCGGACACGCTCTTTTAATGCTTCATCAATGGGCAGTTGAAAACATTTTGCAGCGGCAATGCCGTTCTTAATTCCATCAATGCAGATTGTCTGATTGCGTAAGGCCCAAACTTGCTTTTCTAAGTCTGGTTGTGCATCCATGGCATGGGACTCTAATGTTGTGATGGCTGTAAGAATCAATGCAAAAAGCAGTTTGTTGAGCATTGTAACACCTTGTTCTGATTAGATACATTTTTCTCTGTATAACATAGCTTGGCACGGCTGATAAAGTAATGCTTAAGGATAAAAAGGGAGGATGGGATGATCCCTAGCCCCCTCCTATAAGCAATATTATTTTTTTATGTTCAAATAACGCAACATAGCCTCCCGCATACGTAACGCCATCTCTAATTTTAGAGTATTGTTTGCCTCTGTATAATCAGACATGGGAATATCACTAAGCCTATTCAGTTGCCTATTTACGTCAAGAACATCAACGCCGTGCTTTAGTTGAAGTCTTTCCTTATCCTCCACAAAAAAATCATGTTGGAGGTATTGCATTTTCTTTATGATATCACTAAACAACATGGGTTTTTTTCGAGGAATATTTTTCAATGGCAACAATATTTCATCGGGATCGAGATCCAATAAAGCGGCATATTTTTTCAGCCTATTTTCTTGTACAGGCGAAGGCATAAAGTCTGTATAGCTGCAATAGGATACACAGGCCTGAACCAAATGGTGAAGTTCTTCTCTTGCCTTTTCAATATCTATATCTGGTTTTAAGGTAAGTTGGGCATGATCTGCAGGATCAGCTGCATCATCATCCACCCCATTGAAAAAATTCATTTTAAATGTTTGAAGCTTCTTGTTAATCATATCCTGATTTTGTTCTTTTGCATCCTCCATCATCAGGTCGTTCGTTTCTTTATGAATCTCTTGGTTTGTTTCGTTTAAACTTTTAAGACCCTGCAAGCCTTCAGATTCCCTTAACTGTAAATGGGATCCAATTTTCCCCCATAAATGTCCAGGTAATTGTGGCGATGGTGCTGGATCCATGGCCATGGCTGATGAGGCCACGAGAAGGGAAAGTGATATATTTTTGAAAATATGCATTGCAGTTTTTGCCTTTCATTAATGGTTTTGCATTTTATAAATGGTTTTTCCTTTTAAATTACACCATATGTTTATTAATAAAAAACAAATAATTCAATGTATTTTACATAAAATGTATGAATTACATAGAATAGCCCAAGAGCATTTCACAGTTTTTATCGCATTCTATTCTGTGACTAAAGGCCTTATTTGAATAAAAATCTCTCCATTTTTTTTGATTAACCTGGCACAATTCTTTTTGATTAACCTGGCACAATTAACCTAGACATGTCGCGGCCCCGGACGGGGCCCTCCTGGCTCTCGATTCTGGCAAGTTGGCCCATCCCCACGCTCCTCCACGACACTATCTAACCGTTCCCAAGGAGAACCCTCTTGGAAAGACATATAAAGATTACTCTTTACATACGTTCGTCTATACTGCATTACGTTGATACCGTATAGACTGGCTCCGATAGCGCACCCAACAGACTCGGGTGTAACTCTTACCATCATTAGAATAGCACCAAAGACCTTACCAAAAGGTTAACGGATAGAAAGAAAAAATTCAAAAAGATGGTAAAAAATCACGTACAAGGAAAAAAATCCAGGAACATGAAAAACCCCATTTGAATCGATATATTCTTACCCTATTCGCTAAGCTTTTTTTTACGCTGTTTCCTTCAACTTTTTCTCAAGCCAATGAATAGTATAGTCACCGGATTTGATGTCGATCTCATTCACAAGACGTTGATGAAGAGGGATGGTCGTTGAAATACCATCAATGACGTATTCACCAAGGGCACGCTCTACCCTGGCAAGGCATTCATCACGCGTATCGCCATAAACAACCAATTTTGCGACGAGGCTGTCATAATGGGGCGGCACCGTATAACCGTGGTACATGTGGCTGTCAACGCGTACGCCCCAACCGCCCGGCGCATGGTAACCCGTGACCTTTCCAGGGCTTGGGATGAAAGAAGTAGAATCTTCTGCATTAATACGGCATTCAACGGCGTGCCCTTTAAAGACGATATCATCTTGGGTAAAGGATAGCTTTTCGCCTGCCGCCACAAGGATTTGCTGCTTCACAAGATCAACGCCTGTGACCATTTCTGTAATGGGGTGTTCAACCTGGAGACGTGTATTCATTTCCATAAAGAAGAATTCACC
>JAIESS010000016.1 GCA_019745755.1 Alphaproteobacteria bacterium | reverse complement strand
TTATCTATAGAGACAAGGTGTATTTTTATAGACCATTCTCTCCTCATTTCACTTCCTTTAATGATGATGAGGAATGCGCTTCATGGTGAAGTTTTTGCTCATAACCATCAAAACGACAAGACCAATCATGGAGCAGGCTGCGATCACACTGCTGGCAAGATATGTGGTTGCAATATCATAATTATGAGCGACGAGCCCACCTCCAGCGCCCGCAAAGACGGATGCAGCACCGCTAGTGATATAATAAAAACCGAAGGCTGTTCCCCGCAGATCTTTAGGTGCAATATCCGCAATAAGTGCAGCAAATAAGCTTTGAGCAAGCCCCATTTGAACACCCCAAAAAGCCACACCTACAAAAAAGACCTCAATACCAGGCGCTGCGAAAAGCGTCAAATCAGCAAGAATCAGCATGGCTATAGCAAGCATCAAAAAGACATAACGATTCATGCGATCGGAAAGTTTAGCAAGGGGAAAGACGGAGAGAGAATAGGTCGCATTATACATAATCATAATGGTTGGGATATAGGCATGGGCAAGACCAAAATCTTCGCTGGCATGGAGGACAAGAAAATGCTCACCCACACGGGCCACCATAAACATGAAAACAACGGCCATCAAATACCAATATTTATTACCAAGACGAGGCAGATCCTTCCATTGAATGGGGGTACGGCGTTTGACTTTGCTTGCCGTATGTTCAGCTTTTTCTTCTTCTGTTTTTTTAGGGTCCTTCACGGCAAAGACAAGAATACAAAAAGCAATCGCGGCAGGAATGGTTGCAAACATAAAAACCTGTTTAAAATCCTCTGCAGTAAGCCACATGAGAAAAATACCAATCACGGCGCCAAATACGGAACCAGCCTGACTAATGCTGCGTTTTAGACCAAAGGACGCCCCCTTACGTGAAGGCGGAGCAACGTCACTGATAAGCGCATCACGTGGTGTGGATTGAATACCGTTGCCAAGACGCTCAATACAAATGGAGGCGACAACAAGACCGATGGAGGATGAAAACGCAAGAATGGGACGGCTTAGTACCTGTAGGGCGTAACCGAGAACAATGACGATTTTACGACGCCTTAGATAATCACTAATCACACCCGACATGAGTTTCGCCACATAAGATAAGCCCTCGGTTATGCCCTCCAACGCGCCAATCCAGCCCACACCCACCCCTAAAATTGCCCTAAAATAGACAGCGGAAAGGCTAAATACCATAACGTAAGACATATTCATCAAAAACATAATGGCGCCGATTAACCATACCGTGGGTGGCAATGGAGTGCTGTGGGGACATTCCGCATTGTTTTCAGTTATATGTGTGAGTTTTGAGGATGTATCTGTCATTGGGGCTTTCTTAATGAAGGAAAGAAGTCAAAGGATCTGATAGAAAATGTATGGATGTATGCTCTAAGGGAGCAAAAAAAAATAGACACGATATGAGTCTATCCTTGTTGTATAAAAAAAGAGCCTTATGGGCCATGAGAGCTGCGCGCTAATTTTATTGGGTTGCGGCATAAACATAGCCGGAAAATCACACAATGACAAGCAAAATGTCTATGAGTAAGGCTAAGAGTATAATTGTTTAAATAAGTGGAAACCCATGTTCTTGGAATAAAAAAGAGAATTTTCTCGCAATAGGAGGATTTTCTTCACTCTAATTCTTAACGATTCCAATGATATTCCTGTGACAGTGGTGAATAAAAGCCGGCAAGGCCTATGCCCACAACCATTTGATTGAATAACTCTTTGATAAGAAGAAGGGCAAAAAAGTCCTTACTTAACCTTTTAGAGAAAGAGATTGTATCAATTTTACCTTTTCTGTTGCATCAATTTTGGGATGAATCCCCTGCCAAACCGCATCAAATTTTTCTGGCTGACATTTTTTAATATCGTGAAGAAACGTAAAACGATCATCGGCATTCATATGTGGAAAGAGAATATCCATCATATGAATCACTTGGTCTGGATCCATTTGCCTGTAGCTTTGTGCATCAATATCTAAAATCTCTGAATCTGAAGCCAACCTTTGTAGCTCAGGCAAAATGATTTTTTCTTCGTAATCAAAATGGAGAAGATTGTGAGCAAAAAAGGATCTAAGCTCCAAGTAAAGCATGTAGCCTAAGTGATTTTTATCCGATTGAGTATCCTGCTTTTCAATAGCGCTTAGCATATGATGTGCTTTTTCAAAGAAGGCATCATGGCTTTGATGTTGCATTTCCGCTTCGTGACATACCAAGGACTTTTTCTTTTTGAGAAGTGCATGGATGCGACTTTCCTCATAATCAGCATGGCTATCCAAAAGAGATTGAAGGGCTTGCAAACGATCTGCTGCTTTTTTAATCGCCCCTTTTTCAGAAAAATCAAGAGATCCTATGCATTGGATAAGATCACAGAAGACAAAAAACACATATTTATGTTCTCGGTAAAGTCGTGATCTGTAGGCATTTGAGGCACCGCCCTTTACACAATGTTTCATCGCACACACCTACTCTTACGATTTTAGATGAAAGAATATCAATGTTTGGATGAATTACAAGATAAAATTTAAGTAGATACGACCTAGAATTTACAGGATAAACTTTTGTCCTAAGCATATAAAAAAGGTGATCAAGATAAAGCTACCCAAAGATTTTCTGGTGTTATACTTTTCCCTATCATCTATGAAAAAACATCATCCTCTTACCTGCATGACACAGTCTATTTCTCTTGTGAATACGCGCGCTGTCTGTCTTACCAATCACTCGCATATCAGAAAAATTCGTCTCACACATAAAAAAATCATCAAAGACAATCTATAGGGTTTCGTTTATAAAAGAATAAATAGCGTAAATCTTCGTTTTCCATGAGCCCACACGACCCACACGCACTGACTCGTCATCCAATTGATTGGGAAAATCCCGATTTCTATGATGAAGAAAAGCTAGATGAGGAAACGCGTCGCGTTTTTGATGTATGCCATGGATGCCGTCGCTGTTTTAATTTGTGTGATAGCTTTCCACGCCTATTTGACCTTGTGGATGAAAGTCCAACAGGGGAGCTTGACTCCGTCAGTAGTGATGATTTCAAACCCGTGGTGGAGGCCTGCACACTTTGCGATATCTGCTTTGTGAATAAATGTCCTTACGTTCCACCGCATAGTTTTGATATTGATTTTCCGCACCTCATGCTTCGTCACCGCGCTGTGGAACAAAAGAAAAATGGCACGGGCTTTGTTCAAGCTCAAATAGTGCAAATGGATCGTAATGCAAAGCTTACAAGCCCCATAGCCCCCATTGTGAATGCGGTTACAAATGAAAAAAACACCTTATCTCGCACAGTCATTTCAAAAGTTGCGGGCATTCATCCCAAGGCAGCCATCCCTAAATTTACCAGACAGAGCTTTGTGTCTATGGCGGCAAAAAATCCTTTGACCTTCAATAAAACAGCACCTGGTTACGGAGAAAAGGTAGCCCTCTACGCCACGTGCTACGGCAATTATCATAAACCCTCTATTGCGGAAGCTGCACGCAAACTCCTTGCTCATCATGGTGTGGATGTTGAGGTTGTATACCCGCGGTGCTGTGGTATGCCCCTCCTGGAACAAGGAAATATAGCAAAGGTCGCCGAGGCTGCTGTAAGTGTTGCCGATGATATGATGCCCTGGATCGATAAGGGGTATAAGATTTTTACACTTTTGCCATCCTGTGCGTTGATGCTCAAACACGAATGGCCTCTGATTTTGCCAGATAATAGCGCTGTGAAACAGTTGGCAGAGCATACCGTAGATGCTTGTGAGTATTTTGTTCATCTGTTTAAAACACGAGGCATTGCTGAGGGGATAAGGCCTCTTGGGAACAATGTGACGCTCCACCTCGCGTGTCATAGCAGAGCTCAAAATTTAGGTGCAAAAGCTGCCGAAATGCTGCGTTTTATTCCAGGAACAACCGTTGATGTGATTGAGAGATGCTCAGGGCACGGCGGTTCATGGGGAATGATGGTGGACAATTTTGAGGTGGCTTTAAAAATAGGCGCCCCCGTTTTCAAGCAAGCTGTCCAAAAAAATAATCATTTTATAAGCTCGGAGTGCCCCCTTGCCGGCGACCACATTCGCCAAGGTATTGAGCTTTCTAACAAGGTCGATGCTGCACTTTCTTTCACACATGCCCACCCTCTTGAGATTATAGCTCATGCTTTTGGACTGATGGATTTAATATAAAAACGGAAAACATAATGATAAAATACGCACCCATCACAGAAAAAAATCTTCTACCCCTCGATGAATTTTCAAAGAAGCGAGCAGATTTACGTCGCCACATCATCGCTGTTAAAAACCGGCGTCGCGTCGCTATTGGCCCCGATGTGACTTTTTATTTTGAGAATCGTGAAACACTCGTTTGGCAAATTCAGGAAATGCTCTATATTGAAAAAGGTGGTGCAGAGCAAATTAAAGATGAGCTTCGCGCCTACAACCCCATGGTACCTAAAGGGCATGAGCTTGTAGCGACCATGATGATTGAGATTGATGATATGGAGCGTCGCCGCCTTACGTTACAACAACTGGGTCATATCGAAAATTATGTGAGCTTCGATATAGATGGAGACATTATTCGTGTCAAGCCGGAAGAAGATGTGGAGCGCACAGATAATTCTGGCAAAACGTCTGCCGTGCACTTTTTCCACTTTCCCATGACACGGGACCAATGCCCCCGATTTAGTCAAGCTGCGTCTGTCATTCTTCAGATCACTCACCCACGGTATACGTACAAAGCAACTATCACAGGGGATGTCTTAGCGGCTCTTAAAGAAGATCTATAGGCGTCTTTTGTAAATTTCTCTTGTAATTTAATAAAACAAACGACACATATACTGTAAATATAATGATTAACGCTTAAGAGGTTTTTTCGAATGAAACGCAATTTTATCAT
This sequence comes from Alphaproteobacteria bacterium, assembly GCA_019745755.1. Classification (GTDB taxonomy): domain Bacteria; phylum Pseudomonadota; class Alphaproteobacteria; order Paracaedibacterales; family JAKBAR01; genus JAKBAR01. The sequence continues at coordinate 1,447 of JAIESS010000016.1, read as the reverse complement.
TGGTATGATTCTGGCCCCTGTGCTCCTTGTAGGATTTTGGGGATTCAAAACACTCACAGCCCCCGGAATCACAGTGACTGAGGAAGAGAAAAAAGAAATTCTTGAAGAAATTAATTACACAACGGAGAAATCAAAAGATATTCTCCCTGCGTTTTCTTTTCATGTCGGTCATAAAGGCCAAGTCAAAGAAGCTAAACTCAGCGATTTTAAGGGGAAACCAACTATTGTCCATGTGTGGGCAACATGGTGTGGTCCTTGTTTAAAAGAATTGCCGGAATTTGACACCTTCGCAGCAAAGCATAAAGGAAAAATCAACATTGTTGCCGTGAGTGTTGATATGGCGGATAAGCGTGAAGATGCGGTGAAAACGGTCTCTGACTTTTGGAAAAAAAATGATTATACCGATGTGCACATAGTTTTTGATCACCAGGCAAATCTTGCGCGTGCTCTTGGTGCAGCAGGCGTGCCAACGACTATTTTTCTTAATGCGGAAGGCAAAGAAATTGGCCGTGTTAATGGCGTTGTTTTTTGGACAGATCCTAAAATTAAAAACGTTATCCAAAATATTTTTGCTTAAGAGAATTTTTTAACAAATTCTTTACACTTAGAGACATATAATAAACCCCATAAAGAGAAAAGGGGATATATTATGTTTTTAAAACATGTGATTTTGATGTCTTTGTGTTCCCTGGGAGTATTATATTTAACTTCTGGGATATCTTTTTCAGCGGAAGATATGGATATTGATGAACTGCGTGTCCAAAAAAAATATTATGAGACCTTATGGTTGAAGGAGAGGGTAAAACGTAAGGCTGCGGAAAAAAAACACCATCATTACAAGAAAAAATGTAATAAGCTGATGGTGGATAACGAAAAGCTTTATTGTCATTACCGCAAGAAAAACCCACGGCACCATCCTCTTGATACGTATGTACCATCACCTCTTCCACGGATTGAGCCACAAGCCCAGCCTCTCCCTCAAGCCATTTCCCAAGCATTACCACAAAAAGCAACCGTTGAGAGCATAGACTATAGTGATGTTCAAAATGGGGTACGACGCCCTGTCTTTGATCACTGGATGTATAACGATCATTAAAAATGGCTCCAAAAAGGAGATATAGGTATTTATACTACGCTATATCTTCTTTTTTAGAGGTTTTTGATGGCTCTTTGGGTGTTTTTTTGTCTTTTTCAAAGGATTTTAGAAGGATTTTTGTTTGCTTTTCCTCCCAGTCATCCCGTAGGAAAGGGAGAATATCACTCAGCACAGGAAGCATCCCAAGGCGAAGCCCTTCAGAAAAAGCCGCTATACCGCACCCTAAAAGCACCCAAATTGGCCAAAAAGCACCACCACCCATGGCGAGCCACGCAATAACACATCCGAAAAACACCGCTGTATAAACAGTCAGATTAATATAAAACCCTTTTAACTGTTTAACTTTATGCT
>JAIESS010000080.1 GCA_019745755.1 Alphaproteobacteria bacterium | reverse complement strand
CGAGATCAATAATAATGATCCGACAAACAATGTGAACTATGGAATTGCTTTTGTTTCATTGTCCGACCCAGAAGCAGCCGAGACCACAACAGGATTGAATATTGGCACCTATTTTGGCTGGAATAATCTGTTTACGACAGGCTCGCAAGTGTCCAAGGATGGTAGCTCACAGGTGGGAATTTCGCAGAATCTTGCCGTAAGACGAGGCGTCGTGAATGATCATGCTTACTTAAGTAGAGCTACCTTGAGCAAAGTTGATCCGCTTCCAACAAAGGCGATAGAGGTAAGTGATGGAACAAATGCCACAGAAATGTCGCAATTTTTTAATCAGAATATTCTACCCAATGACACGCCAAACGTTCCAAAACGTCTTCAAACTATTTTGAGTTTTTCATCCACGATTATTGCGGCAAACGCATATAAAATGGATTCCGTAACGCTTAAGTATAATTCGCAAGACGAGATTAGGGCTCAAATGGAAAGTCAGTTGGGGTCACAAACAGCGGTTAACTTTACGGAAGAAATGACCAGAATGCTGCAAACACAGATTTGGTTTAATATGTCGGGTCAGGTGGTAAAAAATGCCGCTGAAATGCTTGAGAAGCTTACGAGTATCTAAGGTTAAGAGGAGAAAAACATGTCAACGCGTGTAGCAGACACACCAAACTATAATGCATCGATGCGTAATATTATGAGAACTCAAGATCAAATGTCCAAGAATTTGGCAGAGATGAGTACGGGATACAAAGTGGATACCTTCTCTGGTATTGCAGCAGAGACACCAACGTTTTTGAATCTTCGAGCGCAATCTATTGTGTCTGAGGGTTTTGGAGAGGAACTTGAGCGCGTCGATGGACGAATGGGATTTGTGGAAGCACATGTTCGAAAAATTTCAGAACATATATCGATCTCCCGTGTGCGGTTGACGGCAGCTCTAAACCCGACTCAAACAGATACAGGCCTTCAAACGTATGCTGCTGAAGAACTGAATTTTCTTCAAACGACTTTGAATATGAAGGATGCACAGGGTCTTATGCTTTTTGGGGGAACACGCACTGATACAAATCCTTGCGACATGAGTCTTTTAGGGCCACCTGGCCTTGCTCCTTCTTATGCCTATGCGGCTGATAGTGGCGCCAGCCGGACGGTAAGCACAGGCTCGGAAAAGGAAGTGGCCTATGATATTCTTGCAAGAAGTCCAGCGTTTGCTGAATACATTTATTCGCTGCAGCTCATGCGTGATAATCCGCCTTCACCAGATCCTGAATCGCAAAACTATCTAAACCTGAAGAATGCCCTAGGACATTTGAAGACAGCAGATATTAAAACGGCCGAACTTATTGATACGGTCGGTACAACCCGCAAGAACATTGAAGATATGCAGGAGCTCTATCAGAGCGATCAAAAACACCTGGATGAAATGTCCACGGAGATGATCAGCAGTGATCCGGCGGCTACCATTATTAAGATGATGCAGCTCAATCTTCAGTTGGGCTTATCTCTTAAAGCAACGCGTGATGTAATTTCAAATCAACAAGCACTTAACATTTTAGGCGGATAGGGGAGGAAATTTGATATGCAAACGACCATGAGAAAAGAAATTAGCGATACAAAAGAAACAACAGGGGGATCAGGCGGCCAACAGTTATTTCATTTTACAGATGAACAACTGGAAAATGCGGATAAAATTACGCTGGCTCAAGGCTTGCACGGTTTGCAATGTACTAATCATTTTGCATTTCTTGATCCTCAAGAATCAACTCTGAAACCCTTTAAGGTCTTGTATAATATGGATGATCCATCCATTTCATTTATAGTTTTGGCAGCCGAAGCCTTTAATGGTCTTGGATTGAGTCCTCAAGATAAGGCTAAGGCCGCAGACAGCTATGGTATTGCCCTAAACCAGACTAAGGTTTTGTACTTGGTCCGTATTCACAAACGCGAGGATTCCTATGAGATGACAGCAAACTTGCGCGCCCCAATTATCATAGATTGGACGACCAAGCAGGCATGGCAACATATACTAGATCAAGTCTCTTTTGAATTCGATTTTCCCTTGAAGGATGTTTTTTCAGTTCTTCATAAACATAAAGATGATTGAGTCATTTGCAAAGAAATGAGATGATGAATCACAAAAATAAACACTAAGGATAAGAGTGAATGATCAATCATAAAAAAGCATTAGGCTGTGGGGTTGTGTTCGGTTTTTTGTGGTGCTTTAGTGCCGCACAAGGAGCCTTTGGAATTACGAGAGATCCTTCAAACACTCTTTCCACAAATGACAAGGACGCTCCCCAGATCAGCGCGTCTTACGCGAGCAATCCCATCAGTCAACAGCTTTTTAATCGCTATTCAGGCGAAGTCCCTTATGAAAAACGTCGCGCCGTCGATAAGGATATCGCAGCGTTTTACCAAGGGCGTCAGTTTGCCCCCGTTTGGTTTGATGGGCAGGGGGTTAATCCTTCTGTTTCCACTGTGATTGAAGTGTTGAAGGTGGCTGATCTTGAAGGATTGGAGGTAACCGTTTACCAGCCTCTCATTGATGAGGTTCTGAAAGCACAAAACTCCACAAATCCGCAAGAGCTGGTGCGCGCAGAAGTTGCTTTAACGCGTGCTGTTCTTCAATATATTGATGATGTGGGGGGCGAGCGCGTGAGCCCTAAAAACATTAACAAAAAGTTATTTATAAATCCTGATCCAACGGATGCTGTTGGTATTCTTTTGAATGGTATAGAGACGGATCCTAGTTTTGCATGGTTTTCTGCCTATACCATTGAAAGACCCGAGTATCAGAAACTAAAAGCTCTTTTGGCTGAACTTCGTGCCCTTAAGGAAAATGGTGGGTGGACGATCCTTTCCAAAGGACCTGCGCTTAAAGTTGGAATGGCGAGTGAACGCGTTGCTGAATTGCGTCATTGCCTTGCACAGCAAGGGTATAAGATTTCTGGACCAGCAGGGACTCTAACTCTGTTTGATGCAGATCTGGAGAATGCTGTTAAATCCTATCAAAAGCAACATGCCATGGAGCCTGATGGGGTGGTCGGTTCAACAACGGTGGATATCATTAATACGCCGATTGATCATCGTATCAAACAAGTAGAGACAACGATGGAGCGGTGGCGGTGGTTCCCAAAATCTATGAGTGGGCGCTATGTGATTGTCAACATTGCAGGATATGAGCTGCGTGCCTATGAAGGTATGGAGCCTGCGCTCTACATGCCCGTGATTGTGGGGCAAAAGATGCGCCAAACGCCTGTTTTCTCCTCCGTGATTTATTCCATCCGGTTTAATCCATCGTGGGGAGTTCCGCACATGATTGCAGTGCAAGATAAGCTCAAAGTGATACAAAATGATCCCTCATATCTCTCACGCAAAGGATTCGTTGTATACGACAGTAATAATGACCGTGTGGATCCGGGGGCTGTGGATTGGTCAAGTCTCTCTAAGGGCAATTTCCCTTACCGATTGAGACAAATGCCCGGTGCGCAAAATGCTTTAGGTAAAATTCGCTTTAGTATCACAAGTCCTTTCGATGTGTATCTCCACGATACGGCAGAACCTAAGTTGTTTGAAAAGGCAGTGCGAAACTTTAGCTCTGGATGTATTCGTGTGGCAAAACCGCTTGATCTTGGGGTCTTCGTCTTCAATGAAAGTGCTGAATGGCCGCGTGATAAGATTGCGCAGAATATGCAAGGGAGCCAAACACGTAATATTGATCTGAAACATCCTGTGCCCGTTCATATAGCGTATTTTACTGCTTGGATTGACGAGCAGGGAGACAATCATTTTGTCATGGATGTTTATGGCCAGGACAAGGTGATAGAAGCAGCACTTGAGGCGCAAAAGATAGCGCGCACAAAAATGAATGCTGAGCTTGCCTAAAACGGGGAGGGGGTCTCCTCTTCCACACGCTTCATAAACATTAAGTACGAGTCCTCTAAAATAATTACTCTAAGAAGAATAAAAGGAAATCAATGCAAATATTTATCCTTTGAAGATTTTATTGACAACAAAGACTCAGCATCCTTGAAACTGCGCAGCGTTGTGGCGTCGTGTTATATTTAAAGGGTAGAAAATTCAGGTCGGAATTTAGGCTAAGTAAAAACCAGCGCAAAAACATGGGGGAAATCTAAATGAAAGTTCAACCAAATGAAGTGGCCAACAAAAACAAGGTGGTCGACAAAGGCAAGCGTTGGGAGTAAGTTGTGAACTTCTTTTAAGAAAAAAAGAGCCGGGGCGAACCCCGGCTAAGTTTAACAGGGAGGCTTCACGTCTGGGAGACGTAGGAGCAATAAAAAAGCATTTACTTCTCTATTGTCCTTTGCCAAGCGTTGCGCCTGACTCCTTAAGTATCACTACTTAAGTAACTCCTTTTTAATACTTTTTTAACCATTAAGACCAGAATAATTTTTGCATATAGGGCATGCCCTGAACGCATGATGAGGATGGTCCGTTTTAAATACTTGATTTAACGGTCTTTCCAATGGACTGGATGGGATGGCAGAGTAGAGGCGTTAAAGCAGCAGTAATTATAGATCTCGCTTAACTCTTTGGCGTTTGGGTGGGTCCATGTGCCGCGTTCGATTCCTTCCAATTCAAAGCCGAGTCTTTCGGGAATACGTCTGCTTTTAAGATTGTCACGCTCACATTTAATAATCACTTTTTGGGCTTTCATCGCTTCGAAGGCATAAAGGGTGATGGCGTGCGCCCCTTCATAGCCATATCCTTTGCCTTGATGGGCGGCTCCAATAAAGTAGCTCACACCAAAAATAGGCATGAACCATTTGGTGAGGATGGGTGGAAAAGCCATGCGCCCTACGATGGTGTTTGTTTCTTTTTCAATGAGAATGAACCGCAGTTCTTCCCGTGTGATAAATTTTGCCCAAAGTTGGCGTGATTCGATTTCCAGATCACGCACGCAAGGGGGGGCAGGAGACCAATTGAGCCAGCGGACCAGATCATCATACGTGTCGGCTATAATTGCATGCAATCCCTCACCATCACCTGGTTGTGGAGGTCTAATCAATAGCCGTTCTGTTTCAATGGGCATAGGCAGATCAAGCAACAAGGGTGGTTTTGCAGTCATCAAAAGCTCAAGATTAAAATGCTATATACCCTATAATATTTTATCCATCGTATCACACAAGTGAAAATTGACTTAAATGAATTTATCGCTATATAGTAACATCGTTGGAAGTTGAGTGATTGCTTGATTCGTCAAGAGGAAAGTCCGGGCTCCACAGGAACATGGTGCTGGATAACGTCCAGCGGGGGTGACCCTAGGGAAAGTGCCACAGAAATTATACCGCCTCGAAAGGGGTAAGGGTGAAATGGTGCGGTAAGAGCGCACCACAATACAAGTGATTGTATTGGTAAGGTAAACCCCACCAGGAGCAAGACCAAATAGAGACGAACGTTACGTGTAACAAGCACGTTCCTGTGCTTCGTCTGGGTAGGTTGCATGAAGGTATTGGTAACAATGCCTCTAGATAGATGATCACTGCATAATCTTGTATTGTGTACAGAACCCGGCTTATAAACTTCCAACTCTCTTCTCTTAATCCCTATCCTGACCCATTTCCTTTAATCCCAGACTGAAAAGATCCATCTCCTGAAAGGATTCGATTTTTTTTTCATTGATGTAAGAGGTCATAATCCGTACTATTGCCGCGCATATGAATTCTCCTCAATTGAAGGTAAGGTGTTGAAAAAAAAGCTCTATATTAAAACCTATGGATGTCAGATGAATGTGTATGATTCTGAGCGTATGGCGGATTTGCTCTCCCCCCTTGGTTATGCTTTGGGAGATTCTCCTGAAGGTGCGGATCTTGTGATTCTGAATACATGCCACGTTCGAGAAAAAGCAACAGAGAAAGCTTACTCCGATTTGGGGAGGGTAAAAGAACACAAAGAGCTTTATGAAAAATCAGGAGAGCAAATGCTCATCGCCGTTGCTGGATGTACGGCACAAGCAGAGGGGGACGAAATTCTGCGCCGTGCCCCTTATGTGGATATGGTTGTTGGTCCCCAATCTTATCAAAATCTTCCCCAATTAATTGCCGAAGCCAAGAGGCGGCGTGACGGGGGTAAGAGGGCTGGACGTGGTATTTTGGATATTGATTTTCCTGAAGTGCCGAAATTTGATAATCTTCCCTCCATTCAGCATGGGGGTGGTCCTGCGGCGTTTCTTGCCATTCAAGAAGGATGCGACAAGTTTTGTCACTTTTGTATCGTGCCTTATACCCGAGGTGCCGAGTACTCGAGACCTGTTCAAGATGTATTGAAA
>JAIESS010000176.1 GCA_019745755.1 Alphaproteobacteria bacterium | reverse complement strand
ATCAAATCCTCCCAAAACACCACCTGATTGTCCATGATTTTGTCCCGTTTTGAAGAATCCAAGCAATGTACGTAGCTCTTGGGTTTGTTCCTCAAGCGAACTTGTTGTGGCAACGTTTTCTGTGACAAGAGCAGCGTTTTTTTGAGTCATTGCATCGAGTTGTGTAATTACAGTGTTAATTTGATCAAGACCCATAGATTGTTCTGTACTCGCCATATGAATGGATTGGATAATTTCAGAGACTTCTTTAATAGAGGTCACGATTTCCGTGAGTGATTGCTTTGCATTAATAACAAGTTTTGACCCTTCATCAACACTTTCTGAACTCGTTACAATGAGAGATTTAATTTGCTTGGATGCTTGTGCCGAGTGTTCTGCAAGGGCTCGCACTTCTTGGGCCACAACGGCAAATCCCTTTCCGAAATCACCCGCACGTGCTGCTTCAACACTGGCATTTAAAGCCAAAAGATTTGTTTGGAAGGCAATTTCATCAATAAGATTTGTAATCTCACTAATTTTTTGGGAGGACTCTTGAATGCGTTCCATGGCATGGACGGCTTCCGCAATCACACCAGAACCCTTTGATGCATGGGTACTCGCCTCAGACGACATACGTGTTGCGCGTTCAGCATTTTCAGAGTTGCTCTTTACAGCTGCTGTAATTTCCTCAATGGATGCTGCTGTTTCCTCCAGACTTGATGCTTGATTTTCGGTACGCTCAGAAAGATCATGAGATCCTACAGCAATTTCACTAGATGCTTCACGGATTTGATGGGTGCCTTCAATAACAGTACGCATGGTCATATCAAGTTTAGATGCACTATGGTTTGCATTATTTTTAATCTCCTCAAGAAGCCCTTTATAGGAGCCATCGATACGTGTGCTAAGATCCCCTTCGGCAAGTTTTGATAGAAACCCAAGAATATCTTTAAGGGCTGTGTTGGTGAGGTCCGTAAACATATTCATGCCTTCTGCAAGATTTTTGATAAACCCTTCTTTGCCGTCTACATTGATTCTATAGGAAAAATCACCTTCGGATACTTTTTTAACGAGGGATGAAATTTCTTCTTCGGCACACAGTTCTGCTGTTATTTCTTTCCACTCAACAACCGTACCGCAGCGCTTTTTTTGACCATCAAAAATAGGCGAAGCAATGAGAGAAAAATCACATGCCCCTACTTTAATGGATGTTTTTACTGTCTTCTGAAGCGCTGCAACCATGCTTCGTTGATGTTCTGGTTTTTTATGGAATGTATCCATATTCATACCAATGAGTTTGTTCACATCAAAAGAAGAAAAAACTTTGCGAATTTCAGGTTCCACTTTTTTAAAGGCTGTAACCATGGAAGGATTACAATAAACAATATTAAATTGATCGTCCGCCACCATGACACAGGATGTCACACATTCAAGGGATGAAAGAAGACGGTCGTTTGCCATACCTTTTGTATTAAAATGGTCAAGAGCCTCTAATAGCTCTTGGTCCTTGGCAAGGATTCCCTTTTTCTCAATGACTTGGCCGCTCATCGTTTGTTTAAATGCATGCGTAATGGCATGAATATGATTAATGTTTTTTCTATTCATATAAAGCCAACCAGCACCACCAAAAAGGCCTAAAATACAAAAATACACGCCATGCACAGAGGTGATCATCTCAAAAAATGATGTAAAAAAAGTCATAAGTCAGCATCCATGTGTGTTTTAATCTTGATTTATCGTCTCAGAAAAAAGTAAATAAAAAATAAACAAAACAAAAAATTTTCTTTACTTTTTTTTAATAATCTTCTGTCCTTAATAAGGAATACAAAATCTATTCATAAAGATTGAATGCCATGTCTACACGTTGCTTTACTGTTGCTTTCCAAGGTGTTGATACGGTGACCATTGATGTTCAGGTTCAAATTGCACCGGGATTGCCTACGTTTAATATTGTAGGCCTTGGTGATAAAGCCGTGAATGAATCGAAGGAACGCATTCGTGCAGCCTTTCATAGTATGAACCTTAGTCTTCCTCCCCAGCGTGTGACCGTGAATCTTGCACCCGCTGATTTTCAAAAGGAAGGATCTCATTACGATTTACCCATTGCTCTTGGGATTTTATCCTCCCTGGGGGTGGTGGATACGGAGGCGTTGTCGGATTATTTTGTTGTGGGCGAAATTGGTCTCGATGGGAAAATTCATGCTGTGCCCGGTGTGTTGCCATCCTCCATTGCCGCTCACACAGAGAACAAGGGCCTCATTTGCCCCTACCCCTGTGCCAAGGAAGCCCATTGGTCTGGTCTTACAAATATTGTAGCAGGGACGACACTTCTCGATGTGATTCATATGCTCAAACATGGTAAAACCACAGCGATTTCTCCATCTCTTCTTGGGGAGAATGGAAGAAATAGCCGTACCGGACGAGGGAGTTATGCGCCAACTGTGGGTGATTTTTCCGATATTAAAGGGCAAAAAATAGCCAAGCGTGCTCTTGAAATAGCAGCTGCTGGTGGTCATAATGCCCTTCTCTCTGGTCCTCCTGGTGCGGGTAAATCTATGTTGGCCAGTCGTTTTGTAGGTTTATTGCCAGAGCTTACCCCGGAACAAGCGCTGGAGGTCACTATGATCCATAGTCTTGCAGGTCTTCTTCCTGAATCTGGGCTCATTACGCAACCGCCTTACCGCGACCCCCATCATTCGGCAACCCTTCCAGCCCTTGTGGGAGGAGGCGCTAAGTGCCGTCCGGGTGAAATCTCTCTTGCTCATCACGGCGTCCTTTTTTTAGATGAACTTCCAGAATTTAATACAACGGCCCTGGAATCGCTCCGTCAACCCCTAGAGACGGGATATATTTCCATTGCTCGGGCAAATAATATGGTACGTTACATGGCAAAAGTTCAAGTGATTGCGGCTATGAATCCCTGTAAATGCGGGTATATGGGTAATCCAAAAAAACAATGCTCAAGGGCACCAATCTGTGGTGAGCAGTATCAACAAAAAATTTCAGGACCACTTCTCGATCGATTTGATGTGAAGGTCTATGTGGAGGATGTGTTGGCATCGGATTTGCTACGGCCGGGGGAGGAAGAGTCATCCTCAGCTATTGCAGCCCGTGTGCACCATGCTCGGACTGTTCAATATACACGCAGCCAGGAGAAGGGTTTTCCCAAAAAAATACTGAACGCTCATTTGAGTGCTGAACAATTACAGGAGGTTGCCCCCCTTACTCAGACGTGTGAAGATCTCCTCATCAAAGCATCTGAAAAAATGCACCTTTCCGCCCGTGGATTCCACCGTATCCTCAAAGTTTCCCGCACCATCGCCGATCTTGATGGTGCAAAGGATATCACCACATCCCACCTTGCTGAAGCCATTCACTTTAGGCAATAGTGAAGATTAAGTAGGGGCGTTTTTTGTTTTAATCACGATATCCGTTATTACCGTGTTTTGATGATCAAGGACAGGTTTGCCATCAACCTTGTTATGTTGAAGGAATTCAAGGATTTTTGCTAATCCCTCCACATTTAACTCTTCAGGATTTGCCTCAAACATTTCCACAAGCCGTAACCATATTTTATGATTGAGAGTCGTATCCATTTCCGGATATCCGGCACAAAGTTGTTGCCATGTTGCCATGGGATCGCGTTTGATGGTTTGGATAGCTTCTTTCACGGCACGCAAAAACGCCTCAATATAGGGTTTTCCTTCATCGTCTTTGTGAATGAAAAAGATAAATTGCTCATAAGGTGGGATGCCAAAACTTTCGTACGTATGAACACGGATGGGCATTTGGAATTGTTCCGCCATTTTTGTTTCATAAGGATCGGTTGCCGTAAAAATGGCATCGACTTGCCCTGATAAAAAAGCCTGCATAAGACCGTGTTGAAAAGCCACAAGGGTAATGTCATCCCGTGTAAGGCCCTGCATGGCAAGAATTTTATCGAGGACAAGAATGGAAAATGTGGCATTACTTGTGCTAAAGCCAAGGGTTTTTCCCCGAAGATCCTTAAGATCCGTCAGTGTATCCCGTGTGATGAGCACCTCCAACGGCCGTCCCACAAGCGTTCCCATTTTCTTAAGGGGAAGACCTGTATTCACGCGGACAATATGATTCGCACTTTTTGTAATACCAATCTGTGCATGTTTCATGGCAACCTGGCGACTGCTTTCCTCTCCCCCACTTGCTGGCGAGATGCTTACCTCCAAACCATATTTGTGAAAAAGACCGAGGAGATTCGCTAATAAAATGGGCCCTTGGCATGGATCAATGTGATAGCCGAGGGATACCGCTATTTTTTGAGATGGCATTTCAGTGTGTGCTAATTGAGTGAGCATCATAAAGAGGAGGGCGATTTTTAAAAACATTTACAGGTACCTTAGTTTAAGTTTATTTGTTACAGAAGTATCCAGGCGGCGCGCCATACTATAAAAAAGGACACTCATCATGACCAAAAGAATGAGGGCTGCAAACATGAGAGGGAGATCAAGACGGCCATAGCATAACATCAAAACGTAGCCGAGCCCGGATGATGCACCAATCCAGTCACAGGCAATAACACTAAGCGGTGCATGAATAAAAGCGAGGCGGCATCCCGTAATGAACGATGGCAGAGCAAAGGGAAACCTTACCCAAAATAACGTACGGGACCAGGAGCGACCGTGAAGTGTCGTTAAGAAATCCATTATATCACGCGGGCATTGTTTGAGGCCATCACTCAGCCCCACAGCCATAGGAAAATAACTGCTGAGACCAATCAAAAAGGCTTTGGGACCAATACCATGACCGCACCATAAGAGTAAAAGGGGTGCCAGCACAAAAATAGGGAGATTTTTCAACATAATCAAGTAGGGCATAAGAAGGCTTTCCAAGGACCTCACGCGATCGAAAGTCAAAGCTGTGATGAGGGCAAGGGCAACGCCAATAAAAAGGCCATAAACAATTTCGATAAAACTAATACTGAAGTGAAAAAGGAGATAATTTCTCTTCGAAACGAGTGTCACAAGAATCGTCCATGGCGACGGCACACTATAGGCCGGCACATGGAAAATATCACAAGCCCCCTGCCACACGAATAAAAAGGAACCAAAGAACAGGATTTTTTTAGACATGGGCTATGTCCTTCTCTTTGACAAAAGGATAAATCTTCGCAGGTCGCCCTTTAAGGGTAAAAATATGATCAGCATGCTCTGCTTCATGGGCATCATGAGTAATAAATAAAATTGTTTTATCGGTAAGATTTTTTTTGAGGAGGATCAAAATATCATTTTTTGTGACTGTGTCCAGATTCGCGAAGGGCTCATCCAAAAATAAAATAGGTCGATCGAGATAAAGAGATCGACTAAGCAAAACCCTCCGCTCCATACCCGTTGAAAGTTGATGAGGGAAAAGTGCAGGACTATCCTCCATCCCCATCATGGTGAGGATCTGGTTGATTCTTTGTCTGTTAATCGATTTTTTTTGTAAAAGATCCGAAAGGCCAATATTTTTCTCCACCGAAAGCCACGGAAGCAGTCGATCGCCAGGACTTAAAAAAGCAATATTATGGATAATAGAGCTTAAGGGTTTTTGTAAATTAAGCCCTGCCATGAAACGTATGAGCGTTGTTTTGCCCGTACCACTTGGTCCCATGAGAGCTGTCCATTTGCTTTTTTGAAGATGAAAAACTTGCTCCGCCACCACGAATGACTGGGTGGAATCGGGGTAAAATGTATGGGTGGGAATTGTAAATGTATAGTGTCCGTTCATGTCCGCTTTCCTACGCTGGTATCATCCAGATCAGGTTCAAAGGGTTAAACGGACCTTCCGTTCTCTCAGCTGAGTCTCTCAGCACCCCCAGGGTTAGGACTTATGAATAACGATTTTTATATAAAAACGCAAGAAGAAAAAAGGCATCCCCATGGATCATACACGCCACAGCAATGCCTTTTTTCAGGATAGTACGTGTCTCAGTATTTACTGAACAACCTCTTCTGTTGACTCAATTGATGCTTCTGTTTCAACAGGCATTTCACCGCTACTTGCTTCTACTTCATGAAGTAACTCTTCTTTTACGTCACTTACGAGCTCTTCCGTTGGAACACCTTCAACGTGTCCTGCATCAGAAGATACGCCTTCAAGCTGGGAACCGTGATGTGCCGCAAGATTACCATGATGGTCTGCTTGTTCTGCATGATGATCCGCTTGTTTTCCGTGAGCTTCAGAAAGTTCCTCATGTCCGGATGCTTCTGTATGAAGTTTTTCTG
>JAIESS010000177.1 GCA_019745755.1 Alphaproteobacteria bacterium | reverse complement strand
TCTCCCCTTAACACAGGAAAATTATGGTGAGGCCATCCTGACAACGTTGGATTATTGGAACAAGACGCAACAAGAACTCCATCAACTCTTAAATAATCGGGTATCAGGAATTTATTCCGTTTTCTATCAAAGTCTTGCCATTATCATCGCTCTAACACTTGTCACCATTATCATTTCCTTTACAATTGGCAGACAAATTTCATCGAGTCTTTTAAAACTATTACATCATGCTAAAGGTATTCAAGAAACGGGGGATTTTTCGAAAACAATGACAACTACCCTTCAAGATGAAGTTGGGCAATTAACTCATGCTTTTAATGAATTTGTGCATCATGTGGATGAGAGCAAAAAAAATGAGGCTCAGTTGTTTGATGAACGTCAAAATGAGACAAAAGAAAAACAAGAAGCAGATCAGATCATTACAAAATATATTCAAAAACTTATTCAACATGCCGCTAAGGGGCACTTTGATGAACGCATGAGTTTGAATAAACTTCATGGTCTCCAAGAGAGCATGGCCGATTCCGTGAACAATCTTCTTGAAACAACCCAAGTTGCTCTTCAAGATGTTGCTGGTATTGCCCACGCTCTTGCAGATGGTGACCTGACCCAACGTGTAACAAAAGAATATGGCGGTGTTTTCAAGGACCTTCAAGAAAGTATTAATAGTATGTCCTCGCGCTTATCAACGACTGTTCAGCGTATTCATGAAGCCGTTCAAGAAACGGCCTTTGCCTGTAATGAGATTACAAGTGGTGTCGTTGACCTTGAAAAACGTACTGTATTTCAAGAAGAAAATGTACAAAGAATTAGTCGCGTTCTAGTGAATATTTCAGAGTCTGTGAATCAAAGTAATGAACAAACACAGGCCATTGCCAAACACTCAATCCAAGCGACGAAAACATTAGAAAGTGGTGTTATTGCTGTTCAGAATTCTAGCGTGTTCATGGACAAGATCAAAGATTCATCGAAACATATTGAAAATATTATGCAGGTGATTGATGAGATTGCCTTTCAAACGAATTTGTTGGCGTTGAATGCTGCGATTGAAGCAGCACGTGCGGGAGAAGCTGGGAAAAGCTTTGCGGTTGTGGCAGAAGAAGTTCGTTCCCTTGCCAAGCAGTGCGGTGACTCTTCCCAACAAATCCGTCAATTGATTGAGACAAATAACAAACATGTTTTGGATGGGGTCCAATCCGTGGGCGAGGTTAACACTATTCTCTCCTCAACCTCAGAGGTGATTCATCACATTGCACAGAGTGTTCATCGTGTGACAGAAAACAGCGACAACCAGCTCACCTATGTTCATGATATTAACGGTCTTATGCGTGATTTTGAGTCGGATATTCAAAACAATTCTGCCCTTGTCACAGAGTGTGTGTCTACACTGAATTCCCTTGAAAGGCAAACACAGACACTGAGTGAGATGATAAATTATTTTAAGACGGACGATAAAAATATGCATTTCAATCAAGTTAATTAAAGTATTGGTGTGTATAAATAATTATTATGGCATAAAAATTGCAGATAAAATACAAACAACGCTGGATATGGATAAATGTACATGCTCTATCATTTAAATGAACTTAAGAAAGCAGCTCTTCAACCAACCCATGCTATGTCTGAAGTGACATCTGCACTCTTTGGTTCTGGCGAAAAAGATGCGAGTACCTTTTATGGTCGTCTTGTTAAAGCGTCCTCTGAACTTCTTGAGCGCAGCACGCGTATTTATGAAAAACCTTCTTTTGGTATTGAGACTGTAACGCGGGATAATGATACGCTTCATGTCAGTGAGAAGGTCCTTGTAAAAAAGGCTTTTTGTTCATTGTTGTCCTTTGAACGTAAGGGAGAATCTTCGTCTGTGGATGCGCGTCTTAATGATGATCCTGTTGTCCTCATTGTGGCGCCGTTATCGGGTCATTATGCTACTTTACTGCGTGATACGGCGCGTGCCATGATTCCTTCACACAAAACCTATATAACAGATTGGGCGGATTCCAAGCATATTCCTTTGCGGGATGGGGATTTCAATCTTGATTCTTACGTCGATTATCTGTTGGATTTTATGCGTACACTTTATGCGCATCATCAAGGTCGTCGTGTCCATGTCATTGCAGTTTGTCAACCTGCCGTTCCTGTTCTCATGGCGGTCAGTCTTTTATCACTCTATAATGAGCCCTGTCAGCCTTTATCCATGACCCTTATGGGAGGGCCTATTGATGCGCGCGTAAATCCCGGAAAAGTCAATGAATTTTCATCAGAACATACCATGGCTTGGTTTCGAAAAAATATTATTGATACTATACCGTCGTATTATGAAGGGGCTGGGCGCGAGGTTTGCCCTGGATTTATCTTGCTTGGAGGCTTTATGAGCCTCAATCCTGATCGCCATCAAGATGCGGCAACAAATCTCTTTCAACATCTTGTGAAGGGGGATATGGAGGGTGTTGATGCTCACCGAAGGTTTTATGATGAGTACCGCTCTGTGATGGATGTTCCGGGGGACTATTTTTTGGATAGTATTTACCATGCTTTTCAAAACTTCTCCCTCCCTCGTGGTGAATTAATGTGGCGCAACTACCCCATTCAAACACATCATATTACGAAAACAGGGCTTTTAACCATCGAGGGGGAGCTTGATGATATTTCGTGTCCTGGGCAAACCCTTGCAGCTCATGATTTATGTTCAGGATTAAGTAAAAATCGTAAGTCTGCTTATCTTCAAAAGGGTGTCGGGCACTATGGTATTTTTAATGGAAGGCGTTGGCGTAGTGAGATTCAGCCGCGCATTGCTGCCTTTATTCAAAAGCAAGAAAAACTTGGATAAAACGATATAAAATCCCATTCGGTGGCACAAAAATTGCATCTCATCTTTTGAGCGCAGGAAGCGTTTAACACTAACCCACAAGATGTGAGGATTATTATGTCAGATATTTCAGCCAATACCAACATTGGGGCCATGGCGTCCCGTCGTTATATGGAACGTAACTCCCGTATGGCATCCATCGCAACCCAAGAATTAGCATCGGGTTTCGTGACCTTTGACCCATCTCGTAAGCCTTCTGAAGCCGCCATTGGTGCACGTTTGGAAGCAAAAATTAGCAACCTTGCTCAGGCAACGAAGAACGCGAACCAGCTTATCGCCCTTATTCAGATGGGCGTTGGTACCCTTGAGACCATGCAAACCGTGATTACACGTATGCAAGGGTTGTCCGGTCAGTCCAACAACGATGCCATCGACGACAACGGACGCGCCATGCTTGACCAAGAATATCAACAGCTTTTGGCCCAGATTACAAACTTGGCCACATACACACGTTGGGGAAGCCAACAGCTTTTCAACGGTTCTGCTGCCTCTAATGCAGCAAGCGGCGCTGTTACTGAAGCATTCTCTGTGACGGCTGTCACCAACGCGTTTGCTAACGCCTATGATGCAACCAATACGCAAGGAAGTATTGACGGTATTGTTACGGGTGCAACAGTGAAGGCTAATGGGGCACTTTATGATGTGACGGTAACGTTTGAGGATGGTAAAGTCTTTACAAACACTGTTGCAGCACCTGTGGTCAGTGGATCTCTCGTGTTATACAACGCGAAGGATCATGGTAGTACGCTTGCATTCACATACGACTCAGCGGTTTCAGCCTTTGACGGTACAGCGGCAACATTCCAAACAAACTTACGCTCGCACTTAGGCGTTGGAACAGGAAATGCGTCCCGTGGTACAAGTGGTTCGATTGCCATGTATACAGGTGCAACGCTTACTGCTGGTGCTGCTGCTGCAGCAGGTACTTGGTCCATGAACTATACAGTGAGTGGAACAAATGGAACATTCAGCATTTCCAACGGTAATACTGTTTACTCAACAACCATTACTGCCGGTGCAGCCCTGACTCAAACGGTGAACGTGGGTGCTTTTTCCATCGCCCTTGCAAACTTCAACGGTTCAGCAACACTTGGTCAAGCAGGCACGACGGTTACAACGGCAACAACACTTACCATGTCGGGTCAGATTGAAGAAACATCAACGGATACGCTGTCGATTACATTTCGTTCAGCCTCTGCTGCTTCATTGAACCTTTCAGGAACAAACGTTGCAAGTAAATCCAATGCGGCAGCTGCGGATACAGCGCTTAAGGCAGCGGCGGCAACTGTGAGTAACTTCATTGCGGAGCTTGGTGGTAAGCGAAGCCAGCTTGACTTCCAGGTGGACAGCCTTAAAATTTCATCACAAAACCAAGCAGCGGCAAAAAGTACCTACACGGATACAAACATTGCCGAAGCAACGGATAGACTGACGAAGTTTAAAGCTTTGTCCAGCATGTCCAGTGCTGTGTTTGCTCAAGCCATTCAAGATACAAGTAAGCTTGCTCAATTGCTTGAACGACTATAGTAAACTAACGTGTTAAGAGGTAGGCAAAAATTGCCTACCTTACCTCTTGATAACGGCAAAAAATAACATGGGAAAATATTAATACAATATATCATCACGCAATATGAATATTAAGGTGACCACGTCATGGCAAACAGTGTAGGACAAACATCTTTCGAAACACGCACCGATATGTATGGTGCAAAGCGTCATACAGTGTCCAGTGCCCTTTCAACAGGGTTGGATCCCAATACCTATGCAACCGCTGTGGGGGATGTAAAACGTGCTGAGGCCAAGGACATCAAGGATAAGGTTGATCTTAATCTCAAAACAATCGAAAAGCTGACAGAACTCAAAAAAAATACTGCAACGGTACGTGGTTTCACCGAAAGCCTCAGTAATTATTTGGGTGCCAATACAAAAACACCGAATCTATGGAAAGAGAAGTTTCCCACCATTGTGGATGGAACAGGTAAGGACGCCAGCGGACTCGTACGCGTCACCGCCACAAAAGAGTCGGACATACGTAACTTTACCATCGAAGTCCTTCAAATGGCCAAGGCGGATACGTTTCAAAGTACAAATACCTTTTCATCAAAAACAACGGGACTGGGATTCAGTGGTAATCTTGTTATTGCCGGTGTGACGGTTCCTATTACGGATGGTTCGTCAGGGTCCACAAATATGACATTGGATGACGTAGCGACTGCTGTGAATAATATAAGCCTTCAGACGAAGGTAAAAATGGAGCTTATTAGTGTGGACGGTACAAATTACCGTTGGCAATTGACAGCGTTAGACAAATCAAAACCCATTGATCTGACGGGAACGCCACAATCGATTCTTGATGGTCTTTTAATTCCTAAAAATCCAGTTGATGGGACATTGCCCCGTATTACGGCAAAAGATTCACTCATCCTCAAAGCGAATTATAACGGTCAGCTTATTACCCGGGAGGGGACCAATGTCATTTCCGATATTATCCTTAATACAACCATTGAGGTTTATGCTGAAAATACAGGTCTTCTCACCAGTAAAATTGATTTTGATCGTGTGACGCTTCTTGCGGGGTTTGATGCTTTTGTGAGCTCCTACAATGATCTTAGGAAATTTGGCCGGGATCAAACAGCCTATGAACCTGATAAAAAAACCCCAAAAGAGGACACCTATCTCCACAAAAGTAATGTGCTGAGGGATCAATTACGCGATATTCAAAATGTGATGAATACATGGGTGCAGGGTATTGCCTCAACGGATATTAATAATATTCAAAGCATTGGTCTTGGCATTGGTAAGGCCACTATTGGCGCGGGCAATCAAATTACATCTGACTTGAGCGGTGATATTTTTCCCGATGCGGCGAAATTGGATCAACTCATTAATAGTGATAAGATTCAACAAGTTCTTGCCGTGGTGGGTAATAAAACAAGTTCATCCAATGACTATTTTCGTGTATTCGCCATCCCAAATTTTATGAAAAATAGTGCTCTCGCGGGGGTTCCTGTGACGGTGAATGTGCAAAAAGTTAATGGCACAGTCACGGCCACCATGGCGGCAACAATTAATGGGACACTGACAACCGTCAATGCGGAGTATAAAGAGGGTGGATTGATTAATGGTCCTGTGGGCTCAGCTTTTGAGGGGTTCACCATTGCCTGTAAGACCGATAAAATTGCAGCCCTTGTCGATAATGGTGCAGGTTTGTCTTCCACTATTTCTGCCACACAAGGCGTCTTATCCCGCCTTGAAAAAACCTTGGAGAATTATATTGGGTTTCAAACAGGGGGCATCGATAAGGAAATCGAACGCCTTGAAAAAGAAAATGAGAGGAATACGGTGAAGGC
>JAIESS010000202.1 GCA_019745755.1 Alphaproteobacteria bacterium | reverse complement strand
TACGGCCTCATGGATCTTCTTGAAAAAATAACAGCATGGCGGAATATGTGCGCCCTTGAAAAAAAGATGGTTACAGAAGGATACATGAAACCCAAAAATAACCCCACACAAATAATTATGTTAGATGATCTATCATACACAGACTCCCCACTACATCATTATCTTTTCTGGATTTTTCTTCATAAATATCTCAAATTGAATACCCTCTATTTATCTTCCTGCAACGAGCCAGAAGTTTTTTGCATAAGCCCTATTGTGCATTTTACAAGTCTAAAACACTTGTCTTTAGATGCGAAAGTTGATGATTCCGAACCTTTTAAAATAATGACACAACTTATGACATTGAGGATCATATGTTTGTCAAAGTTTGATACGAGTGCAGTGAGTAACCTTGTCAATCTTAGTCAGTTGCATTTTTAATTGGGGAAGAAAAAATGGAAGAAAGGTCTGTGGATTTAGAGCAATTTTCAAAGCTTACAAATCTTGATGACCTGAAGCTTGAGGTGCCATCATTCAACTTAAAGGCTCTTAACGGTAAAACTAAACTCTCGAAACTTGATCTAAATATGCGCAAAGAAGAATATGAAGACTTAAGTATTTTGAGTCAGCTTACAAACCTTGTGGATCTGAGTCTTAATGCCTGTATTTTGGAAAAAAAGCCATCCACATCCAACAATGTTCGTCGGACCCCTGTAGGCACGAGGTTATCATTTTCATATAAGTATAGTGAAGACAATAATGAAAAGATGAATGTGGATTTTTCCCCACTCACATCTCTTGTTAATTTAAATCATTTTCATTCTCACCGAACAAATGGCAAAGATATGACTATGAACGTTGTTAGCATTGCCCCCTTTTCTTCTTTGACAAAGCTGATGGCTCTTAGTTTCTATAACATTAATTTCAATGAGAGCCCCCTTGTTTTTAAAGATTTTACAAATATTAAAGAATTGTCATTCCATACATGCACAGATGGTTTTTGGAATGTTGCCCCCTCAACGCTTACTGATCTTCAAACTCTCAGTCAAACTCTTCCCGAAACGACAATAAAATTTAATGATCTTAGGTTTAAAAAGGGGGAACAAATTGAAGAGGATGAATAACCTTTGATTATTGTAACATCACCCACCACCGGGAGGCCTCTTGGTGGTATTTTTTTTTGAAGTAGAGCTGGGCATCCCCCCCTATAACTCAACTTTCTCCCCATCACGCAAAACACTCTCAGCATCCCGTGTAAAACGGCCGTCTGCTTCATGAAGAAACATGCCTTGGGATAATTTGAGGGCACCGTTCATATTCTTGATACCACTCACGATGACGCGCTTAGCGGACTTTCCCTTGCCCGGCCACAGAGGATAAATGGTGATATTGCCAAGTTTTCCCGCGAAATAAGCCATAATATGATCCAGACGATCTGCCCGATGGATGAAGGTGACTGTTCCTTTTGGCTTTACCATGAGCAAACAAAACCGAGCCCAGGACTCAAGGTCCACATCGGTTTCTTGGTTCGCTTTGTTTTTATCCGCATGGGGAGAGCTCTTTCCCCGGTGACTCTCCAGATATGGCGGATTGGTCATTACATGAGAAAATGTACCGGCTGCAAGGCGAGGTGGTGGGCGAAGAAGATCACCATGAAGCATTTCAACGCGGTCACGCAGATTATTAAGCTCAATATTTTGAGCCGCTAAACGCACATAATCCCTCTGAACCTCAAGACCAACAATTTTACACTGAGGCTGACGCACAGCAAGACACAAGGATGCCGCTCCCACTCCTGCACCAATATCAAGAATAGATTCCCCTTCCTTGGCATCCACCGCAGCTGCCAAAAACACAGGATCGATGGCCACACGGTAACCATTCACAGGTTGGCGGAGCATAATGCGTCCGTTGAGGAGATAATCTTGTGTAAATGTCTCTTCGTGCACGATTGTCCTGATTCTTTTATGCCATCAATGTGATTGCTATAGCTTAGCGGTTTTTTTTATGAGATTAAATGAAAAGGATTCGTTGTTGTCACGTTTATGATAGCGTTCTCCTTTTATTACCTACACACACTTCAACAACGCCCCTCTTCTCTTGCACAGACATAATCTCCCCGGTGGGGCCCGGCCTTGAATCTCCAGTGTCTGTGCCCCATCAACCAATAGAGCCCCTCGCTCCACCTCGACATGACTAACCGTTCCCGCAGGATAACCCCTTGGAAAGACAACAAAGATTGCTCTTTGCTTATGTTCGTCTATAATCATGCCACGTGCGCATAATACAGACTGGCTCCGTCATGGACCCAGCTTCACTGGATCTTACTAACCACTATGGCTACGATATCATGGGGATGGTTAAGAAAAGGTAAAGGAAAATGAGGAAATTTCTCTATTTTGAGAAAAATCGCCTTAGTAAACGAAAAAAGAACAGGAAAAATGAGGGAGTTTGAAAAATATACAGCGACACGTTCTTTTTCATTCACGAGATGCTTTTTTATACCCGCATATGATTAAAACAGCTTATGATTAATCACATTTTTAACGCGAACCTTCATAGCCGATATTATGAACTGCCCCAAAACAGCACGAATACAAGAAAAAAATTCACAAGACCTGATAAAGTCCTTGAAAAAAGTATGTCATGCAGAGCTAGCATCTCTAAATGAGGTTATTCTCACTCATCTAGAACAACGCATCCCACAAATTGCAGAAGTCGCCAAACATCTTATTCTAGCCGGGGGGAAACGTCTTCGACCACTTTTAGCCCTTGCATGTTACCGCGCACTTGATTGCACTCCTAATAACGAGACATCTTTTAAAATGGTAGAACTTGCAGCATCTATTGAGTTTATTCATAATGCAACCCTTCTTCACGATGATGTAGTTGACGATTCCCCAACAAGGCGTGGGCGACCCACAGCCAATGCTCTTTGGGGAAATAAACCGAGCATCCTGGTGGGGGACTTCTTGTTTGCCAAAGCCTTTGAGCTTATGCTAGGTGCCAATGAAAAACGTGTCCTTCCTATTCTTGCAAAGGTATGCCAAACCATTACGGAAGGGGAAGTGTTTCAACTCGCTTACCTTAAAACATTTGATTTGGACGATACCATTCTTCTGCGTATTATTGGAAGCAAGACGGCTTCCCTCTTTGCGGCATCCTGCGAAATTGGAGCAGCCCTTCTGGGTGAATCTGAAGAAACACAAAAGGGCCTTCATCATTTTGGTTACAATCTGGGAGTGACTTTTCAAATTATTGATGACCTCCTCGATTATATTGGGGATACAGTGTCTTTGGGGAAAAAGGTGGGCGATGACCTACGTGAAGGAAAGGTCACACTTCCACTTCATATCGCTTATCAAAAAAGTCATGATGGGGATAAACGCCTTCTAGAAGACATTATTAAGCGATCTGGAAGCAATACATCCGATTTCGATACAGTAATTTCTATTTTACATAAAAGCGGTGCCGTAGAGGAGAGCTACACCAGGGCATGGCACTATGCAAATGAAGCTGTAAAAGGGCTTTCTCCCCTGAAAAACAGTTCTATCAAAAATATTCTTGAAAACCTTGGGGCAAGCTTTATTGTACGCGACAATTAACTGTCCTTCGATGCATTTAACCAAAGAATAATAGAAATGGATTGATATCATACGTAAGATCTTGAGAATTGTTTTGGATGTAGTGGAGCAGGATTAAAAAACAGTGAATCATATCAAGACTTCGGCAGGAAGTCTGGAGAAACCCTTGTTTTCACTTTTAAACCTAGTGAATCGCTGGTGAACATTACTATTCTTTGATTCAATTGTGAAGGTCAAATCATTGCCAAAAAAGTGTCTTTTTCGCGAATCTATTTCAAAAATGATTGCACAAAAAACTTTTAAAAGTCTTGCATTGACGCACAAAACATTCTTTAGTAAATATCTCAATTTTTTTTACAGGAAAATTAAACACGCAATAAAATTACTTTTTATCAATTAAAAGCGCATTTCATCCGGATACACACCATAGAGAAAATCCCGCTTGATCCATCCACGAATTCCTTGAATATCGACACGGCACAAGCTTGTATTACACTCAATGACTTTACTAATAACACCAGGCTCTACTGTGGCGATAACTTTGCTTCCCATGGAGGGATCAGCGTACAAATTCACAACTTTATTTTGAATCATAGCAAAACGCTTACTTGAGAGAAGTGTTTTATGCACCCAACCAACAGTCCCCTGAACATCCTTAATTTGGCGCCAATGATCAAATTCCGCAATAATTTCCACAGGTAAAAATTGCTTTGTATAGCGCCATTCAATAGGATATTGATCGCCCGGCCCTACGTGCATATTTGACGCTGTTGATTTCAGGCACACAAATCTCGGTAAGGGTAATTTTTGTGGGAGATTTTTGGTACTGTCTGTGGCAGGACTTGTCCCAGATTCTTTTCCAGAGGGATCTTTTTCTTGATTGATGGGCTTAACAACATCAGGGATTTTTGATCCATCTGTTTCAATAGGTTTTGAGGGATCATTTGTCGCGTCAGTTTTTTCCTCTCCCTTGTTTTTATTCTTATCGCCTTTTTTCTTTTTCTTAGACGTTGCTGTTTTTTTATCAGAGGGTGTTTTTTCAATATATTTTTCTTTTGTTTCTAAGGACTTTTCTGTTTTTACTTCAGCATATAGTGGCTTTATAGCAAAACTTAGAATGGAAAGAACAATAAAAAAAACACGACTGCTCATAGACGATATTGACCGGAAGGAATGCATTAGCATTATTGTACGCAGGAAATCGTTTTCAATCAAGACACAGGTGATTCTTCAACAAAACGTACCCCGTTTTGCTTATCTCTGCTTTATCCTTTTAATGCGCCGGATAATTTTTTTGATACGTTTAGGTTTTTCTGCTTGAGTATTTTTGATGATAGGGGCTGTGCCTTTTACCCACACATAGGTGGGAAGAGCCTTTGTTTGACCAAGGGGCTTGGCAGAAGGTAGATCACGGAGTTTTTTTTCTACCTTTTTTGCGCACCTCTCTGGATGATGATTATGGATAAGATCGCCAATGGGATCTTCATGATGGTCTAGATTCGCTGATGGAAGTATTTTTTTCTGATAGATAGAAGGTTCAACAATCATTTTACCTTTAGGAGATGTTTTAAAACCTATTTCTAAGAGCTCTTTAATGCGTCTATCCCGTGCAAAACGACTTTCCCCTCCTAAAACAACCGCAATAAGACGTCGTTTTTTACCATTTAGCGTACGCACAGCCGATGCGGCAAGATTCGATCCTGCACGCCGGAACCATCCGGTTTTAATACCATCTAAGCCTTCGACCTGCCCCAAAAGATGATTATGGTTTGTATGACAGTGCCCCATATATGTAAAAACACGTGTTTTAAAAAGTGAATAGTACTCTGGAAAATGATGAACAAGAGCACGTGATAGAATAGCCATATCTTTCGCTGTAGACAGTTGCCGCGGATCAGGGAGACCATGAGGATTATAAAAACGAGAATTCTTCATACCGATTTTAAGAGCTGTTGCATTCATAAGCTTAGAAAACCCTTCAATACTACCAGAAATACCCACTGCTGCTGTGACAGAGGCATCATTAGCAGATTTTGTAATCATGCCCATGATAATATGTCTGACAGAAATTTTTTGACCTGTTCTGAGGCCAAGTTTGCACGGTTCGACAATAGGGGCAGACTTGGGAACGGTAAATTGTGTATCCATGGTGATTTTTTTTGATTTAAGTTTTTCAAAAATCACATAAAGGGTCAGTATTTTCGTCAAAGAAGCCGGAAACCGTTGTGCATCTGCATCAACCTGGTGAAAAACCTCTCCCGTTTCAGCGTCCATGAGGATATCAGCGTATTTCTGAGAAAAGAGAGGTGAGCTTAGAAGAAAGAAATAGAAAAAAAGTGTAAAGCTTTTCATTTTTTTATAAATTATTTTTTGCTGTATATCTTAAAAATATCCTATAAAAATTCAAAAAGCGCAACCACCCTATCAAAAAAGAATGATGAAGATTCTATGGCATACCGATTATAACTGATCTGCAACCTCATCAGACATTTCAACGTTTGTGTAAACGTTTTGAACATCGTCGTTATCTTCGAGGATATCGATAAGCTTCATTAATGTGCGTGCCGTATCCAGGTTAACACTCGCCGTGGTGAGGGGGCGCCAGA
>JAIESS010000220.1 GCA_019745755.1 Alphaproteobacteria bacterium | reverse complement strand
CCAAACTTCTTGAACATCGTCACACAGAGAATGTCCTTGCACTCAATGAGGCTTTTGATCTTCTTTTTATGGAAGTACAACGGACCTATGATGCGGAGAAAGTCCGCTTGGGCGCCATGGATTTTGATGATTTGATCACAAAAACCGGTGGGTTATTGCAAAGCGATCAGGCTTGGATCATGCATAAGTTGGACGGCGGTTTTGATCATCTATTGATTGACGAGGCCCAAGATACCAGCTTGAGTCAGTGGGCCATTGTGAAGGCACTCACCGCCCATTTTTTTGAGACCCCTTCGAATAATAATCTTCCTCGCACATTATTTGTGGTAGGTGATGGCAAACAGTCCATTTATAGCTTTCAAGGTGCTGACCCAAGGATGTATTTAGCTGTGAAAGAGCATTTTGAAGCTTTGTTACGTACAAATGATATAACGTTACACACCATTCCGCTCACCACATGCTATCGCTGTGCGCCTGAAATTCTGGCCCTTGTGAACAGCGTCTGTACCATAGAATCCATTGCACCAAGCCTTCTTCATGATGATGTCATTACCCACATACCTCACCGTCTTTCCCACCAAGGCTCCGTTGTGGCATGGCCGCTTGTGAGCGCAGACATAAATGAGGTTGAGAGTGATGACGATGATTCTATCTCCCATGAAGAGACATCCTATAAAACGGAAAATCCAGGCTGGACCCTTTATTCAACACCTCTTTTATTGCCATCACCGGAAGAAGAACTCGCTAAGAATATTGCAGCTCAAATCCATGGTCTCCTGACACAGGGGGATATTCTCCCCTCCACAAATCAACCCGTAGAAGCCAAAGATATATATATTCTCCTCAAGCGTCGTGGCAAGCTCATGGCACTTATAGGCAGCACGCTGACGCAACTTGGTATAGCCAATACATGCCAGGATCAAAGTGCCTTTTTAGAGCATCTATATATCCAGGATTTTCTTGCCTTTTTAACCTTCCTCGATTGCCCTTATGATGATCTCAATCTTGCCTGCCTTCTCAAAAGCCCCGTGTTTGGTATGGGGGAGGAAGACCTTCTCGCTTTGTGCCACAGCCGAAGACAGCCTCTATGGGAGGCGTTGCAGCAGTCCTTTAAACACAAGGACCATACGCATTTTTTAAACCATTACATTGCTCTTTCCAAAACAGGGGACATCTATACCCTTGCGCACACCTACCTCCACACTACCTTTGCACGAAATCAATCCATCTTTTACAGTGAAGTCCCGATCCTCATGGAATCCCTCATGGATCTGACGTTATCGGCTGCGACATCAGGGATCATGACCGTTTTTGACCTGTGCCAACATATCCGGGAGCAGGCTCCTCTCCTTAAAAAACAAATCCAAGGAAACGGGGTGCGGATCATGACTATCCACGGTTCCAAAGGACTTCAAGCACCTATTGTAATTCTTGGAGATGCAGGGGAGCGAGTTATCTCAACATATGACAAAATTCTATTTACAGATAGTTTTCATTTGTTGCGCCAGGACTATCAAACGCTTCAAAGTATTAAGGATTTAGAGAAAAGCACCCTTAATGCTGAGAATCACCGCCTTCTTTATGTAGCTTTGACACGTGCGCAGGATCGCCTATATATCACAGGTATTGACCGAGGTGTAGAGGAATCCTGGTACAACATCCTCGCTCCCCATGTGGAGAAAGCAGACAATGTTCCTCATGTTGTGCCCTTAATGATAGAGCGTGAATCCGTTGACAATAGCGAACCTTCACCTATCCCATATATTTCTTCCCAACGGTCCGTTGAGCGTCCGAAGAAGGAGGCTGAACGAGGCATTCATATCCACAAATTATTGGAACTTTTGCCCGCTCTTTCTCCTGGCTCAGAGCTCACCCATCCAGTATTCAAACATCTAAATAAAGATGAAATCGCATCTCTTCAGACCTTTTATCAGGAGAAAATCCGCCCCCTTTTGGATGGGATGACAACGTTTCAAGAACTCAGTATCCGAGCAAAAAATGGCACCCTTTTACGCCTGGATGCTGTGGCTTTTGGGACGAATACCATCGTGATCATCGATTTCAAAACCGGTGCGAAAAAGAACGAAGCCGCATCCTTAACAAAGAGATATATTGAGCAAATCAATGTTTACGCCGCAGCCCTTCATGACATGTACCCCGCGCACATGATCGAGGGCATGCTTGTCTATACACAGTGCCATAGCATTATGAAATGGACATGTCCGCTGGAGCAGGTGAAGACTTTACAAAAGTCATAAAACCTGACACATATGGAGGCATATTAATTATTTTTTGAGTATATTTTATGTCCCATCATTCTCCCTTTTGCCTCCATGGTCAACATGCCCTTATCACCGGTGCTTCTGGAGGTATCGGGTCTGCCATTGCCAAGGCCTTTTATTCGGCTGGTGCAACTATTACAATTTCAGGCACAAATATGGACCGATTGAATGCTTTGAAGGCTGATATTGAAACCACAATATCCCATGATGGTGATAAACTCGCTGTTCACGTTGTACCCTGTGATCTCTCCAATCCAACCGCTATCGATAGCCTCGACAAAAATGCAACAGAGACTATGGGCGGGCTCGAGATCCTCATTAACAATGCAGGCATTACAAAGGATAATCTCCTTATGCGGATGAAGGACGAAGATTGGCAAAAGGTCATTGACGTCAACCTTGGATCCTGTTTTCATGCATGCCGTGCCGCCATCAAAACCATGATGAGTAAGCGCAATGGCAAGATTATTAATATTGCTTCCGTTGTGGGTGTAACAGGTAATCCAGGACAGACCAATTACTGCGCATCAAAAGCTGGTATGATTGGGATGAGTAAAGCCCTCGCTCAAGAAGTGGGAAGTCGGGGTATTACTGTTAACTGCATCGCGCCGGGTTTTATTGCCTCCAACATGACGGACGTGCTACCGGACGGTGTAAAGGAAAAAATCCTCAGCAACATCCCGATGAACCGGATGGGTAATCCTGATGAAATAGCCAATACAGCCATATTCCTTGCAAGCTCGGCGGGCAGCTATATCACGGGACAAACTCTCCACGTGAATGGTGGAATGGCTATGATTTAAGAGATGCGATAGCGCTCTACAACCTTTGTGGAGCGCAGATCCACACTATCAAAATTATTTTTAAATAAAAAAATTTAAGCAGCGTTAGATTTTTCCTGGGGTATACCCTTTGTGGTGGAATATTCGAAGTGAAACACTTCACCAGGATGGAGCATAGCACGGATGGCTTGGCTAGCTTGAGCTGCTTCAGCGAATCCACACAAAATGAGCTTTTGTTTGTGGGTATAAGTGGCAACATCACCAATGGCAAAAATGCCAGGAATACTTGTGCTTGCGGTGCCGGGCTCAATGGCAATATGATTCTTTTCAAGACCAAGTCCCCACTCAAGAATGGGGCCCAAATTCATAGACAGACCGAAAAACGGAAGCAACACGTCTGCTTCAATAGATTTTTTAACCCCATCAAGGGTTTCCACAATAACGTGTGACAAGTGACCATTTGCGCCATCAAGAGCAGCAAGCTGATAAGGAATCACAAGATCAATTTTACCTTCCTTTGCAAGGGCATTAAGTTTGCTCTCACTATCGGGAGCACAGCGAAATTTGGGACGACGATGTATAACAGAGACGCGTTCAGCAATCTCACTCAGCGAAAGGGCCCAATCCACAGCGGAGTCACCGCCGCCGGCTATCACAATTTTTTTACCGGCAAAGTCAGCCTTTGACTTGACGTGATAGAAAACACTCTTGCCCTCAAACTGTTCCACCCCTTCAAGGGGAGGACGGTTGGGACCAAAAGCACCAACACCTGCCGCAATAATCACGGCACGTGCGTTAAATTCAGTCCCTTTGGATGTCTTCAAATAAAAGCCAAAATCATTGGGGTCGTTGCGATCAATGGTTTCTACGGTAACCACTTGTTGGCTGAGGTGAAACACGGGATCAAACGCTTTAGCCTGAGCCATGAGATTATCGATGAGGCCTTGCCCCGAAATAAACGGGTGAGCAGGGATATCATAGATAGGTTTTTCAGGATAAAGGGCTGAACACTGCCCTCCAATGCCGTCAAAAGCATCAATAACATGGCATTTGAGATTATTCATGCCACACTCGAAAATGGCAAAAAGGCCCACAGGACCCGCCCCTATAATGACAACGTCAGTTTGAATAGGGGTAGTCATGGGAGCCTCTTATGCTTTAATGGTAGTCGTTTTTAATATAATTAGCCCGCAATAGCTTTAATACGATGAGCGAGGCGGGAAATCTTACGGGACGCCATATTCTTGTGAAGAAGCCCCTTTGTCACGCCGCGAAGAAGTTCTTTTTGTGCTGTTTGAAGAGCTGCTGCAGCTTCCGTTGCTTTTTTCGCATCAATGGCTTCTTCGACACTACGAATGTACGTGCGAATACGGCTCATGCGATTTTTATTAATAGCAGTCCGCTTTGTAATTTGGCGGATAGCTTTTTTAGAAGAAGTATGATTAGCCATGTTTTTTCTATCTTTTAGGGTTAGATAATTTTGAAGTGAAGGTAACCTTATTTTAAGGGAAAGTCAAGCGCTGTATCGAATCTTCCCACTGTAGCATAACTATTTTATAGAGAGGATATTCCATCAATAGGCTGCTATTACATTCACCCATACGATATGATCAGTATTTTAAAGTGTCAAAGTTGCAGCCCCCCTTCCAAACTGAGATGAAAAGAGCAGGTGTTTCATAGAAAAAAATGCGCATGGGATAAATCCTGCGCATTATCGTATGATGACACGATTATGATGCAAAACCCTCAAGTGTTTTATGGAGTGCTTCATATTCCATGCGAACAGGATCGCTTGGATCCAACAGATCCACCGCAGGCTGAAAGTAAGAAGGGTGAAGATTTCTCAGTAACTCCAATGCCCCATTTGAATTAATGAGACCTTGTTTTTCGTAAGAATCTATTTCAGAAAGTATATCTGATGTACGTTTTTTTACTGATTCAGCATTTACAAAATCTCTAAGTATTAACACAAAATTTTCAACGTCTCCACGAATAGGATCGTCTGAATCTAACTGAAACGCCATAGATTCAAGTTTATCATCTTGGATCCGATTTAAGGCATGTACTGCTTCTTCAAAAGTGAAACTATTATCCTTCTTCCCCCTTTGTATCTTATTAAGCACTTTAGCAATCTTTTTCCTCACCCTCTCCTTCATTGCAAGAGATGGCGCAATCTTGTTCATCCTTTGACTCACAAGAGCTACCTTATTAACAGTATTGAGATCTTTTTTTTGAGCATGGCTCATGATTTTTTCGATAATTTCATTAGGTAGCTGATCAACTAGACTTAGACCCTTTAGATCCAGATCCTTTAGATCCAGATCCTTTAGATCCAGATCCTTTAGATCCAGATCCTTTTAATCACCGAACATGCTAGCTTCCGTCTCAAGATTATATTGTTTTGCTAGACTAAAAGCCTTTTGGTTTTCCTCATCTGTTAAGTCTAATCCTTTAAGCTTTGATAAGTTATCACGCATTTTATCTTTGAAGGCTTCGAAATCTTTCTGCATTTGTATAAAAAGATCGCCCTTCTCTTTTTGGATTATATTTTTTGAAGACGTTTCTTTCCCCTCCTGATCCTGGTGTGCAGGAGTTCCATCCATAGCCATAATAGGGCTCGTCATGGATGATGTTAATAGAATGGCCGCCATAGCAGCCGAAAGCAGAGTTGTATTCAACATTGCATTCTTTATATCTGTTTTACATACATATATACGTTAAAAAAAATTAATATAAAATAAATAATGTGAATTATAGTTTAATCAATTTTAATAAAATTGCATGGTTTTGGGGTGGCTGATTTTTAAGAGAGTATTGCGAGGCTGCCTCGTTTCGACGCCTTGCGCCCTCATTAATAACAGTCAAAGACCACTTACCTCAAACTTTCTCCTTGCATTTTAAGGGGGGACACCATAAAAATTGTGCATATATCTTTGGGGTCATAGCTCAGTTGGGAGAGCGCTACAAAGGCATTGTAGAGGACGGGGGTACGATTCCCCAT
>JAIESS010000195.1 GCA_019745755.1 Alphaproteobacteria bacterium | reverse complement strand
TAAAAAATATAGCCTATCCCGAGAACGCGTACGCCAAATTGAAGTAAAGGCCTTTCAAAAACTTCAAAAGGCTATCAAGTTCCATGCTTTTGGTCACATGCCTACTGAGTATTGAATTGGGCAAACCGTCTTTTGGCAAAACTCCAAAAGAATTCAATACCATTAACATGTGATTTCCCCCGAGCAAATTCGTCATGAGAGTGATAAACACGGCAATGATAATAACCATTCAAAATGAGGGCATTGCAAGCCTTCTACCCATCGGTATGAACCATTCTCCCATCAAGAATCAGTGGTTGCGTAGGAGTTTTATGCCAGTGATAGTGAGGTGAATAAGGTATAATTAATCCATCTTCTAAAACTTATACGCAAATATAAACCCAAAAAAATTCATAACCCTTTTGCACACTATCGGAGCAACAATACAAGAAAATTAGCCAAAGGAGTTTTCATATGCACGCGTTATTATCTCTCAGTATCTTACCAGTTTTGTTTTTCTTATCCCCTCATTCTATAAATGCTTCAGAAAATACAACTGGCCCTCGAAGTCGCATTAATCATGGTCATTTACACAAACAGATCATTTCGAATAATGAGGCCCCATTAGCGCAATCCATAGTCTGGACAGAGGAAAGCGAGAGGACATACGATACACTTCTTGGTCACTTGGAAAAACATAGAGATGTTGATGCTATTTTACATTGGGAAAAAAACAAAGGTTTTTTTGAAGTTAATGCCCATCAGATCACATTACCTAATTTGAGAAATCTTATTCAGCAAGCAGCCAGCCATAATAATCCTGCCTTTTTTTCGTATCTTGTAAAAAATCATAAAAATGTGCTCAAAAAAAGTAATGAAGAAATACAAAAAGCATCAACATTATCCCGATTACAACCAAGATTTGTTGTATCAGTGAATGACCATTATCCCGTCTATTTTTTTTCATTACACGACGTCCTTAACGTAGATGGATGCGAGCACCTTCATATTCTCTATACAACCTTAGACGATAAAAAACACCTGGACGGAAGTCGCTTTAGGGTGACAGACCAAGGGCTCTTTTTCGTTGATGACAACAAAAATCTGTTGCTATGTTATTGTCCTGAAAAATCAAAACTTTGAGGGAAATAAATGTATTTTTAAAAATTGTGTTTACAGCGAAAGGGGGAGATGGTAAAAGATTCTTATTGGTCCCCGATAGCTCAGTTGGTAGAGCAAGTGGCTGTTAACCACTGGGTCGCTGGTTCGAGTCCGGCTCGGGGAGCCATGTTTCGTTGTAAAAATCTTCTTTTCTCCATTCTTTGAAATAAATTTTTTCTCATATTTTTTTGCATAATTTTATCCATAGTATTGCTTTACTCATTGAGTCAGACGCTCTTTTTCCGGTAGACTAAAGACCGTTAACAATAAAAAGAAAAGCATTCATGACCCGCGATATTTATGAACTGTCCCTCGATTACCACCGTTTTCCAAAACCAGGTAAGCTTGAAATAAAAGCCACAAAGCCCTTGGTGGAACAGCATGATCTGTCATTAGCGTATACCCCTGGTGTAGCCGCTGTTAGTCGTCTTATCGCGCAAAAACCAGAAGAAGCCGCATCCCTTACAGCACGAGCCAATCTTATTGCTGTTGTGACGAATGGTACAGCTGTTCTTGGGCTTGGTAATATTGGTCCCCTTGCGGCAAAGCCTGTGATGGAAGGAAAGGCTGTTCTTTTTAAAAAATTTGCGGGCATTGATGTGTTTGATATTGAAATCAATGAGACAGATCCCGATAAGCTTGTGGAGATTATTGCGTCGTTGGAGCCGACCTTTGGCGGCATTAATCTTGAGGATATTAAGGCACCAGAGTGTTTTTATATTGAGGAAAGACTTCGTGATCGCCTTAAAATCCCCGTGTTTCATGATGATCAGCACGGTACAGCCATTATTGTGGCAGCGGCTATTTTGAATGGATTGCTTCTTTGTGGTAAAAAAATTGAAGACGTTAACCTTGTCACATCAGGGGCAGGAGCTGCTGCTATTGCTTGTGTTGATCTCCTTGTAAAAATTGGGCTTAATCCAAAGAATATTATTCTTTGTGATAGCGCAGGGGTTGTACGCAAAGACCGTGAATTCATAAAGGGTGATCCTAAATTCACCTATGCCACAAACAAAGATGTTGCAACCCTTGCAGGTGCCCTTAATGGCGCTGATATTTTCCTCGGTGTATCCGTTGCGAATGTGGTGACACAACCGATGATCAAAGAGATGGCCCCAAAGCCGTTGGTTCTTGCGCTTGCTAATCCTGAGCCTGAGATTCTTCCTCATTTAGTGCGAGACGTTCGTCCTGACGCTATTATTGCAACAGGGCGTTCTGATTTTCCCAATCAAGTAAACAATGTTTTGTGCTTTCCGTTTATTTTCAGGGGAGCCCTCGACGTTGGTGCGACAACCATTAATGACGCCATGAAAATTGCTTGTGTAAAGGCCATTGCAAAGCTGGCGCAAGCTGAATCCGATGAGGTTGTGACACGGGCTTACGGCGGTGAAGTTCATAGTTTTGGGCCAGACTATATTATACCAAAACCCTTTGATCCTCGTCTTATCCTTGAGGTAGCTTATGTCGTGGCAGAAGCTGCGATTCAAACTGGTGTAGCAACACGTCCTATCAAGGATATGCAAGCCTACCGTGATCAACTCATGGGGTATGTCCATAGATCTTCCATGGTGATGCGTCCTGTTATTTCTGCAGCACGCCAAGCCCCGAAGAGGGTTGTGTTTTGTGAGGGTGAAGAAGAAAAAATCTTGCGTGCTGCACAAACATTATTGGATGAAGGTATTGCAAAACCTATCCTTGTAGGGCGTCCTGCCATCATGGAAAAACGAATTGAAAAATTCGGTCTTCGTTTGCGCCTCGGCGTTGATGCGGACATTATTGATCCCGCCAGTGATACACGATTTTCTCACTATTGGGGCCATTATCATAAAAAACTCATGCGCCAGGGCGTCTCACCTGATTTAGCAAAGACAGTTGTTAGGACAAATACGACGGTTATCGGTGCCCTTGCTGTGGATTTAGGCGATGCTGATGCGCTCATGTGCGGTATTATTGGTCGGTACCATGATCATCTGCATCATCTGCGTCAAATCCTTGGTAGTGAAGAGAAACAAGATACACTTGCTGCGCTGAGCCTCATGATTTTAGAGCGGGGAAATCTGTTTTTAACGGATCCCTATGTCAATAATAATCCAACATCAGATGAAATTGTAGCAATGACACTTCTTGCTGCGGAACAAGTCAAACGCTTTGGGATTACACCTAAGGTAGCGCTTCTCTCTCACTCTAATTTTGGTTCATCCAATCGGGAAAGTGCCCTTAAAATGCGCCGTGCTCTTGAGATATTGCGCCAACGCGCTCCTGATTTGGAAATTGATGGTGAAATGCACGCAGATGCGGCGCTTTTACCCACGCTTCGTTCAAAAATATTCCCTGATAATAATTTATCAGGTGAAGCAAATCTTCTTGTGATGCCAAACCTTGATGCTGCAAATATTGCCTTTAATCTAACCAAGGTGATAGGTGAAAGCCTTGCCGTGGGGCCCATGTTGCTTGGTTTATCAAAGCCAGCCCATATTATTACACCGTCTGCTACGGCACGAGGAATCTTTAACCTAACAGCTATTGCTGTAGTAGAAGCGGGCGCATAGATATCACAAGAAATTTTCCTTACCATAACATGGATCCACCACCCCATCGTTCAAGCATCCTGGGCCTACGGCAAAACCTCCCATGATCCCTTCAAAAGGTGATAAGAGAGTGATATTGCAGCACCCATGGCAGAATAAGGTTGCATTGATAACTTATTATAAATTCAGCCCCCATCGGCTACTGATATGATAGACTTGAAATATATTTCTTGAATGTTATAAGCGTTGAACGCTTGAGCCTTTTTATTAGGATCCCATGTTATATTTTAAAATGCTTGCACCACATAATATTTGGCATTTTCAACAACCTTTTGATAGACAGGTTCATTGCTAGTAAAAAAACAAAATATTGGGGTCCGACGCTCGATAGTTTTCAGTATGAACATCTGATATTGCTAATGGTATTTCTTGAAGCTGACGTAAATACACATCCTCGTTCCCACTACCATGTGCGTAGCCCTTCTCCCCCTCCAAAAAAAATAGAGAGAATATATTTCATAAGATACACCATCAATACGTTACTGAATCTCGAGCTTGGCAAGTTCGACCTCAGCACGAATACGAATATCCTCCACAATGCTACGTAATTTTGGATCGATCGCTTCTATCGGTGCCTCATTCAGAAGCAATCTGATATCCTCCAACGTTTTTCTTGAAATAATACCACAGATAATTTGTCCCCGAAATGCTTCTAAGGAGCTCAGAACCTCATGACCGTAATCCAGAGTCTTTTGTTCAGGGTTATAAGACGATCCCGATAGCATGAGCAAATGATCCACCGTTACAGAACTGAGACTCTGTCCCGATTGTAAAAAGGAAACAGATTCTGCCCCCGTCTCTCCTTCCGAAAGAGCAGAAAAAGACGTTGCCCCTGAAGGTGTTTTTTTGTGTATTTTTTTAGACAATGTGGTACCCACAGGGTTTCCTACATTTGTCTTAATTTCTAAAGCCATATATCTCTCAAGTTAAGGTAAATGAACGTGCCCACACACTATAGACTATTTTATCCTCATATTTTAAGAAAATTTTAAAAAAATAATAACAGAAAAAGATCTTTGGTTTATAGGGGAATGTCTTGGTGAGTTTAATCAATCCTATTTGAAAAGCCTGGGTGGGGCCCTCTTTCAGAAGTGACTCCTAAAAAACTTGTACAAGCCTTTTGGTGTGAGATAAATCCACCCCCTCTTCATCCATTATCTAAAAAAAATCTACCCCATAATACGCCGTAAGGTTGTCATGAGTATGTTGTTAAAAAGGATATTACTAAGCCCCATGGGCATACCTGTGACCAGGAGAAGGGGTGATGTATATTGTTCCTCCGGATGGCGGTGAAAGTTGTTCACGCCATACACATTACGGAAGACATTTTTAGGAATAATGATGGTCTTGCCTGGGTCTTGGGCTTGAATAACACTCATCATGGACTGGTCATGTTGATGAAATTCAAATTCCTTTTCTTGTTTTAATGGGTTAAAAGGAAGGTCTGTGATCAGGTCCTTTTGCTGACAAAGAGCCAACCACTTCTTTACATAGGCACGATTCTCTGGTGTGTTTTTAAGTGCAAAAAAGAAATTCCACAGATTTTGTTGATTGAGAACATCTTCCTTTGTATCGATGTCAAGGGCAATCTGAGCTTCCTTCTTCAGATGTCTTCGAAGAGGAACAGGTTTCCCCTGCCCCACCAACACACGGTCATAAGTTTTGAGTTCATCCAAAATCTTATCAATAGGTTTTGTGAACACAACACCTGAATCCGCATAAATAATCACAGCATCATCGGGATATTGCTCCATGGTTTTAAGCACAAAATAGGGTTTCCACAACCAATAACCAGCACCCCTTTTTTGTGTTAACGTCTCTTTATGAGCCTCATAAAAGGCTGTATCTATATGATGGCGGCGATAGCTATGCATAATATCAATGCCCTTATTAATGGCGCTGAAGACCATGCCATTTTGATTGCGAAAGTACACAGGATGTCCATCAGCGTAGGAAAGAAAGACAACAAGGGGACGTGTTTTATGGCTGCTATCAAAGGCTTCAGGGGCTGTTCTTATCGTCAAGGGGGATGTAGAGGGATCAATTTTTACAAGCCCCCACAAAAGTACTGTAGATAAAATTATCGAAAAAAAGGTAAGCCATTTATATAATTTCGAATGTTTCATAAGGGGCCATAAAATATTTGCATTTATCTTAAATTATCTCTTATCAGGAAACCGGTCAAAAGTCTAAATGAATTCGACAAACAAATTGTTTATGTACCTAATCGCCTTTGCATTACTACCCAGCCAAGAATAAGTGCTGAAATCCCCATTAACACAAAAATTACCCACATTCCGTAGTGGGCGTAGAATGTCGTTGGAAGGGCTTG
>JAIESS010000049.1 GCA_019745755.1 Alphaproteobacteria bacterium | reverse complement strand
AGCGGCCATAAGCTGTGGTGAACTTGCCGGTGCAAAAGATACTAACCCCGTAATGCCAAGCCCAAGCGCCATATAATTAAAAACAGAGACCATGTAAGCACGAAGTCCTTGATCAAGACCATCGGTCATATCGATGGTGCGTGTTCCCCTGTAGATTGTTTTTTCGTCCATAGTAAAAAACTCCTTTTTCTAACTACCTATACCCTATACTAAAAATTATCGATACACAAGTGTGATGCGCTGTTTTATTGTAACTATATATAATGAGTAATTTTTGTTTGTAATCAGCCTTTGAGCCTAATCAAGCACGTAATCAAGAGGATAGGTGCCATTTAAAACAACCTGCCACATAATATTATCACGGCGCACAAGGGGGGCTCTTAGATTGAGTGTAGGTGTCTCTTTAGAACAGCACACTATGGCATAAATTTCCTCATCAATCTCATCCAAATTTTCAGCAATAAGCCCCTCAACAAGGTCCTTTGTGGGATAAAAATCCCATGGAAGATTACAGAGTAAAAAACGCACATCAGGATCTTCTTGAGCGGATAAAATTGTATATGTATCATCGCCATAATGGTGAAGAGAAAAATGCTCATACTCACCAAACCCAATGAGACCTTTTGGGAAAAATATATCTTGTGTTTCCGTTTGAACAAGATTCATGGCGATGGTTTGTTTTGTATCCGTATGTATTGTTTTCATAACTGATTCATTTCCTGCTCATAGGTTAATTAGCTGATTTGGTCCATTTTATCGAAGAAGTCTTGAGTCTTTTTGAAGCTTGTAAAAAGACTGCTCATTTGCTGGGAAGCTTTCGCGGCTTCATCAAATTTTTTCTGTATAACGGCTGTTTCTAATTCAAAGGCATAATGCTTAAATTGCTTGCCAATGACGGGCGCTAAGTCATTCAATGCATCTTTTGTCTCTTGGGCTTGATTACCCAGATTCCCAGCAACTCTAAAATCTTTTGCAATATTGGGAATAGCACTATTCACAAGGAGATCATTGGCAAAAGCCCAAGTAGGATCAGCGGCCTGTGCAATATTCCCCGTAAGACAAATACGAAGGGTCCGGATGAGATTTTCTGTGCCACCACTTGTCACATTAAAATTATCCGAACATGTCGCCGTAGAAGAAAGGCGTGCATCAAATGTATTAAAGGCCCCCTTTGCGTAATCCAATGTCACGCCTGTCCCTGAGGGAAGAGGCGCCATAATCGCTACTGTATCGATGGGAGCAATGGTGGGCGTGCCACTTGCACAGGGATAGGTGCCATCAAACATGGGGGAATTTCCAGCACTGGCAATATTTTGAAGCTGTTCCGAGCACCAAGACAAAAATGTCTCATCCAAAATACCCTTGTCCGTACGCATATCAGACAACCTGGATCCAAGTTGTAAACCAATATTTTGGCAGAGCTGAATGAATTGAATTTGCCCCTGAGCCCTTGAATTAGTCTTCGTACTATTATTGCTATGGACGGCATTTTCTAAAAGATCACGGTTTGTGCCAAGCATACCCTTTACATCAGGGGTATTATCCGCAATATAGTCAGCCTTTCCACCGGATGCCGATGTTATTTCAAGGGCCGCTACATCACGGCGTGTGGCTGTGTTTCTCGATTGAAGTAAGGATGTTGAGTTTAATCCCATGGCGTTAGGAGCAATTGTTGGCATAATAAAATCTCCTTTCCTATATGTTCAAAAGTTCAAGGGCTTTTTCATCAAGTCGTAAAATGGAACGCATGATGCTCATAGCAGCATTAAGACTTCTTGCCACTTCAATTCCCTTTAATTTTTCAGCCTCAGGATCAATACCCGATTGCTTATCAAAGAGTTGTTGATAGTTTTGTAATGCTGCTGTTGAATCTTTGAAATCTGATTCCGAACTCTTTTTCAGCGTCGCATAATAGTCGATAATATTTGTCCCGTAATTCAAAAGCGTTGTCGTCATGGGCCCCATATCCCCCACAGCGGCAAAACTGCGCCCCTGACTAAAGCTTGCATACAACTTGTCAAACATATTGCGATCAGGGGGCGGCCTATCCACAACACCGTAAGAAATAGCCGTAAGCGCACCATAATCAAGGTCACAGCCCGACAAACGATCCGGTGATTGAATGAGGTCGGGACGAATGCTCATGTTTCCAAAAATACCTGCCGTGTTTGTGGTACTACCGCTTGTAATAAGGTCATTGAAATGAAAAAAATGAGAAAAATTTGTTGCTGCATTGGCGGCAAAATTTGCCCCCGCTGAAAGCATGGCTTGCGCTGCACCTGCATGACCGATGGAAATACCAAGGGTCACGGGAGGATTAGTCGCATTATTACTCACAATACGGGGAGCCCCTGTCACAGGGTCCACAGAAATTGTTAATGTGCTTCCACTGCCAAGGGCATAGGGCGCCGTATTAATGCGATTAAAAAGACTGCTGAGTGTTTCATTTTGCTGGAGTGCCACATCAATATAGTCGA
The DNA here is from genome assembly GCA_019745755.1 of Alphaproteobacteria bacterium. GTDB lineage: Bacteria > Pseudomonadota > Alphaproteobacteria > Paracaedibacterales > JAKBAR01 > JAKBAR01. Next base: position 3,542 of record JAIESS010000049.1, on the reverse strand, counting down.
CAACGTGATTGCTGTTTGTATTATCTAAAAGAGCAATCCGTAGCGTTCCTGTCCCTGATACAACATCATTTGTATTAATGGGGGTTCCTTCCGTACCAAAATAACCAACAATTCCTTGAAGGGTAGAGGGCTGCTGCGTCCCTGTTCCTTGATTATGAATTTGGTTCATCATATCGCGAAGATGAACACCAAAATTATCAAGAGCGCCTTGAATTTTAACAAGGGCGCTATCCGCTGTATTCAGGCCTGCAAGCTCACCGCTTGAAATATTAGTATCAATGGCTTGACCATTCACCATCACAGGATTTAGGCCAACACCCGGTGCGGGATTCGATGTGGGGGTGTAGGATAAAAAGGCTGTTGTTTGCTTTTCAAGAAGCTTAATATTACCAACCTTTACGGTGAAAAAAGCAGACTCAACGCCCTTGCCCTGCTCAAAAGTAAGATCACCAATACGTTGGGAAAGATCGAATTTAATTTTGTTTAATGTTTCAATGCTTTCTGCGGTTTGATCGGATCGATTAAGTTTAGCCGCTGCTTGTAAAAGTTCTGGAATATCAGAAGTCACAAGTTGGTTTTTACGAATATCAATATCGAGCCGCATATTCGTAACAGATTTTTGTATTTCCGAAAATTTCACCAGTTGGCTTTGAATATCTTGTAGGAGTGTAAGCTTTTGATTAGCACTCATATCCGTATTGAGTTTTAAAATCTCACTGCGCATGGATTGACACATGGTGTCCAAAGAATGAAGCGCTTCCTTTGTGCCAAAATTCTTCATGAAATCACTATACGTACTCGATACTTGGTTCCAGTACGCTTCGTTACCATTGGATTTTTGTAGGCTTCTTACCAGTTCTGGATCAAGAAAGACTGTGCGATCCGCTGCAATCACGCCGGCTGCACCAAGGGATGTGATGGCTTGATCTTTGCGAAGGGCTCCTCGCACACCCGCATTGGCCATATTGTCGGCAACGTTTTTATTCTTCGTGTTAAGGGCTGTGACGGCAGACGTTAAAAGGGAAAGAGGGTTGGCTGTGCTGATATCACTCATCAGATGCTCGCATACACATTAGAAGGACGTTCCACAGAAAATGTTTTGCCGCGACGATTGTAAAAGGCACTTTGTTGACGTCTCATAATGGATTGACGCGCAGCATTGGCGGCACGTTGTGCCTTTTCACAGCGAACTTGAAGGATCTGAATATTATTGGCAAGAGCCTCTTTGAGCTGTTTGAGTCGTCCACGCAGGGCATTTTTTTCAGGCGCTGTGAGCTGCTTTAAAATCCCCATTTTCTCAAGAATAGTCAGATGATGATTGTATTCATGTGACAGCCTTTCTTTGCGATCCACAAAAACCTGTACCTCTTCCAAGGGAGCCATGTCCATAATGTCTTGCTCGCGTGTGATGTGCTGCTCAAATGTCTCTACGAGATCAAAAAATTGAGTGAGCTCTTTAAATCTATGCATACTGATTCACCCTCATCCGTGAGACATCTGAAACGGTATGATCATTTGACGGTTTCTCAATGGATTCAGGTGAAAAATCCGTGGGTGTTTCGCCCCGCATTCTTGCCTTTGTCAGCATAGCCTGGGCAATTTTTTCGTGGGAAGACGTAATATTTTTGCCAAGAGCTGCACCCATTTGCTCCACAAAAATATCCTTCACCATGCTGGATTGATACTCATTATCGTCGGAGTCCTCTGATTTTATCTCCGCAAAAAGCATTTTTAGCATCTGAGTGTAGAACCCCTGCATGACATCTTGGGCGGCTTTCATGGCACCATCAGCGGTGATAGGTTTATCCCCCAAGGTCATGGCGGGGGCTGCGATATTACCGCTCACAAGAGCATCTTTGAAACCTTGAATCCCTTCAACGGATGACGGCATGGTGGCCACACCACTCATTGTAGGCGCGAGTGGAGAAGATACATGTCCACCACGCCCAAAAACACTTGGTCTCATGGATGAAGGAGATGAAAGAATGGACTGAGTCTTATCAAAAGCCATCGTGAGATTACATTATTTACGCCGCTATACGCTGTAGTGCAATTTTCGTGCCAGGCTCAAAAAGAGGGGAGAGAATGTGTTAAAAAATGATCATTCCCATGGTTATGGAAATGATCATAAAAATAATACGTAGAAGGACATCGTTAAAAATCAAAATCCTTTTGCATTTCCTCAATTTCCTCCCTTGTAAATTGTTGGGGGCGGGGAGCATTCATTCCAGCATCATCAACGGATTGATCTCCTGACTGAGATTCAGAAAGTGTAGAAGTATCATCACTGCCTGAATTTGACGGAGTTTTATCCAATTCATTTGCGTCATTATGTTGATTGTTAGAATTATCAACGTTATCGGGTTCATTTGTTATAGAATAATGAGAGAAATAAATGTCATTAAAAGCAGTTTCAATTTTAGTATCATAGCCCTGTTGACGATTGATTTTATTGTATTTCCCTTTTCGATATAATCGTAAAGCTTCCTTACTTCTAAAAATTTTCTGATTGTTATCAATGATCTCTATTGGTTGTAAGGACTCTTCAGCGGCATCTTGTGTTTCTGACACTAGGTCCATTGCACTCACCTCTTTTACCCTGTGTTTATCTGAATTTTTTTTAGAAGAAGGAGGTTGATGAATCCAACAAGATGTTGATGCATTTTCTTTGCAATAACGTGCTCTTTGAGACAATTGGTGTTTTTGCTGTTCTACTTTTTTCTTAGATACATGCTTGTGCTTTTTTGGGGGATCTTTCGGTAAGGGTGTTTGCTTAAAAAGATTAGACGAAGGCGTTGTAAAAAGAATATCTACTGTTTTCTTTTGCGGAAAAAGAGAATCATGAATCTTCGTTGCTAAATCGCCAAGATCGCCAAGACTGAAATGAGATCCGTTTCCATGTAGCCTAAATCGCCCACTCGCAACCCCCTCGTCTTGTGATGAGAGCAATAAAATACCACATATTATGCCGTAAAATAGTTTTTTCATAAAAAACTCCACTGATGTTTAACCGGATCATTATAGGGATTTTTAATTAAATGCAAAGAATTTTTACCGCGGCGTCTCGATTTTTCTGCGTCATAAATGCACCCCAAAAAGAATCATGGGAATGATTTTTTTTAACATATTATCTTTCCTCTTTTGTGCCAGGGGTGAAAGATACTGTGTATAGAAATTATTAAGGTTTAAAAAACGTTAGTTTGCCCACTATTGCCCCTTGAATATGACATGAACCATCCTTACATTGTGTTTAAGGACTGAAAATGCTATATATGCACAGACGAAAGAGAGGTTTCGACATGTCCACAATATTTCATTCACGCATACTGTCTGATACTACAACGCCACGTAAAAAGCAGGTCTTTGCAGGTGCGCGCAAAACCCTTTTTGAAGGGGCAGATCCGGGCACGTATATCTGTCATTTTACGGATGTTCTTCAAAAGGATATGGAGCCTGTGTCCGGAAAGGGTGTGATTAACAACCGTATATCTGAGCTTCTTTTTTCCCATTTAGCGGAACTTAATATTCCCACTCATTTTATT
>JAIESS010000224.1 GCA_019745755.1 Alphaproteobacteria bacterium | reverse complement strand
CCCCGTTCGCGGTCAGCGAACCCATACTAATGCGCGTACGCGTAAAGGTAAGCGGGTTGCGATCGCCGGTAAGAAAATTGCATCCAAATAATAGTAGGTCTGAGGCTTAAATAATGTCACAAAAACAAACAGGTCGCGTTCGTCGTAGAGAACGTAAAAACGTCGTTAATGGCGTTGCGCATATTAATGCGAGCTTTAACAACACGATGATTACCCTTACGGATGAGCAAGGGAATACAATTTCTTGGTCTTCAGCCGGAACTGTGGGTTTCAAAGGGTCACGTAAATCAACGCCTTATGCGGCTCAAGTTGCTGCAGAAGATGCTGGTAAAAAAGCTATGGAACATGGCATGAAGAACCTTTCCGTGATTGTTAGCGGACCTGGATCTGGACGTGAAACAGCGCTTCGTGCATTGCAGTCTGTTGGTTTTAGTATCAGCGTGATTCGTGATGTGACGCCTATTCCACACAATGGTGTAAGGCCTCCTAAGCGTCGTCGTGTTTAATCGAGGGGGTGTTTATATCACCTTGCGCTAGTGTGTGGGGTGGTGTGAAAAGTTTTAAAAGTTTTAGAAAAGTAAGGTGAATAGCTGTGATTCAGACAAACTGGCAAGCTCTTATTAAGCCATACAATCTCAATTTTAATTACGCAGACCAGGCTTTGCGTGAGGCAGAAGTTGTGATCGAACCACTCGAGCGTGGTTTCGGTCTTACAATCGGAAATGCGCTCCGTCGTATTTTGATGTCTTCACTCCAAGGTGCTGCGATTACGTCAATTAAAATCGATGGTGTGCTCCACGAATTCTCAACAATTCCAGGTGTTATGGAAGATGTGACGGATATTGTGCTTAACCTCAAAACGGTTGGTGTAAAGCTTAATTCTGATGTGCCAAAGCGTATCAAGCTTGTTGCAAGTCAACAAGGACCTGTCTACGCACGCGATATTCAATGCCCTTCGGAAGTTGAAGTTCTTGATCCTGATGTGTTGATTTGTACATTGGATAAGGGCGCGAAGCTTAATATTGAGATGATCGTTGAATCTGGTAAAGGTTATGTTGCGGCGAACCAACATGTTCGTGAAGACAAACCCCTTGGTGTCATTCCCATTGATTCAATTTTCAGCCCTATTAAAAAGGTGTTCTACAAAGTTGATCAAACCCGTGTTGGCCAACGTACAGACTTTGATAAATTGACGATGCGTATCACAACAGATGGTTCATTGAAACCGGATGATGCACTTGCTCTTGCTGCGCGCATCTTACAAGATCAAATGAATGTGTTTATCAACTTTGATGAGCCCAAGCATGTTGAGAAAATGGCAACACAAGATGAGCTACCTTTCAATCGCAATCTTCTTCGTAAAGTGGAAGAGCTTGAATTGTCTGTTCGTTCAGCAAATTGCCTTAAGACAGAAAATATTATTTATATTGGTGATCTTGTCCAAAGAAGTGAGGGCGAAATGCTTCGCACGCCAAACTTTGGTCGTAAATCATTGAATGAAATTAAAGAAGTTCTTGGTCAAATGGGGCTTAACTTCGGCATGGTGATCCCTGCCTGGCCACCGGAAAACATCGAAGAACTTGCAAAAAAACTTGAAGACCCCTACGCCTAGGTCCATATAAAACTTAGAGCATTGAATAATACTGGAGAAGATAAATGAGACACGGATTAAGTGGACGTAAACTCAACAGAACGTCTGAGCATCGCAAAGCGCTTTTCAAGAATATGGCACAAAGCCTTATTCAGTATGAGCAAATTAAAACAACGCTTCCAAAGGCGAAAGACCTTCGTCCCATTGTTGAGAAGTTGGTCACAAAGGCGCGTGACAATTCACTGCATGTCCGCCGTCAGTTGATCTCAGAACTTCAGGATGAAGCTCTTGTAGCAAAGTTGATGAGCACACTCGCGACACGTTATGCAACACGCGCTGGTGGCTACACACGTATTATCAAAGCGGGTTTCCGTTATGGTGATAATGCACCGATGGCTATTATTGAGTTTGTGGATCGTGATCCTGCTGCAAAACCTTTTACACCCAAAGCGATGGATGAGTCTAAGGACTAGTCTTTCAAAATTGTGAATACTGCAAAAGCCCCGTTGTTTACGGGGCTTTTTTTATGCATGATGAATGAAAGAAATTACGGGTGGATTTTTACGTGATGAAAACATTACTTATTTTGTTAGTATTTTTTTGTGGTGTAGGGCAGGGGAGTGAGCCTTCTTCGGACCTTGGCGGTATGCGACGCAGATTAGATTTTCTTGATAAACATTATTATTCTCGACATAAATTTTGTGCTCCTTTTACTGGGGAAAAGGCTTACCGTGGGATGAATTGCAAAAATGATTTGCGTGATCTAGCGATGGAGAGAGATAAACTGACTGCGTTTATTTGCACAGCGGAGAAGAAAGATGACCCTTCATGGCTTCAAAAGAAAAAAGCGCATCTGCGTGAGAAAGAGAATGCCTACAAAGCTATGGGGTGTAATGATACGTGGGGCCCCGTCCCTGAAAATGTGAACGCTACACTTCACAAAGAGTGTTTTTTGATGGGATATGATTTGAATCGTACAAAGTTTAGCATTGACGAAGAAATCTCATTTCAGAGGAAAAAAGCGAATAACGATGTACTGTTTAAATCCATAGCCAGTCTTTCTGATTTTTATGGGAATGGGACTTAAGCGATATTAAGCAACAAAATAATAAAATTCCAATGTCAGTTCACTCAACGATATATATGGTGTGATTATAAAAAAGAACGAACTTAGTGGTTCTTTTTTTATGATGTGTAGCTTGTATTGCTGGAATAAAAAAATGTCTTTCCCTTTTATAAAAGGAGAAGGTGTCTTCATGAGCACTTTATGCTACCATAACGCACTTTAGTCATCTAATCAATTATCACACATGCTGACATATCTTTTTCAATTTACAGACTACCTTGGGCCGTTAAACCTTTTTCGCTACCTCACATTTCGAACTATGGGGGCGATCTTAACGGCACTGCTCATTTGCTTTTTGTTCGGCCATCGGTTTATTGGGTGGCTGAAGCACAAGCAAAAAAATGGTCAACCCATACGTCTTGATGGCCCTGAAAGTCATTTGATCACAAAAAAAGGCACGCCGACCATGGGGGGCGTCTTGATCTTATTTGCCCTGACGGTGAGCACCCTCTTATGGGCGGACCTACATAATACCTATATCTGGATGACCCTCACCGTCACCCTTGGCTTTGGATTGCTCGGCATGCGTGATGATTACCTAAAACTTACAAAACAAAACTCCAAGGGATTATCAGGAAAGACAAAGCTGTTTTTTCAAGCTCTGTTATCTATTGCCGCCACCTATGTTTTTATCCACACACTCAAAGAACCTATGGCCACAGGCCTTGCTATACCTTTTATGAAGGACGTCCTGGTGCCACTGGATTGGCTATTTTACCCCTTTAGCTTCTGTGTCATCGTGGGTTCTTCTAACGCCGTTAACCTCACGGACGGCCTTGACGGCCTTGCGATTGTGCCCGTGATGATTGTTTCTGCATGCTTTTGTCTCATTGCCTACCTTGTTGGTAATGCTGTCTTTTCAAATTACCTACAACTGCATCATGTACCAAATGCGGGAGAGCTTGCTATTTTTTGCGGTGGCTTTATTGGTGCAGGACTTGGCTTTCTTTGGTTCAACGCACCACCCGCCAAAGTTTTTATGGGGGACACAGGTTCTCTTGCTGCAGGCGGCGCCCTTGGTACCATTGCCATGATTACAAAACACGAACTTGTCCTTGCGATTATGGGCGGCCTTTTTGTTATTGAGGCTGTTTCAGTGATTCTTCAAGTCGGCTATTATAAAATGACGAAAAAACGCATTTTCCTCATGGCCCCCATCCATCATCATTTTGAGAAAAAGGGTTGGCCCGAACCCACCATCGTGATTCGTTTTTGGATTATTGCAAGCATTCTTGCGATTATTGGTCTGTCTACGTTAAAGTTACGCTAGGTACCTTATAATGTTTAACATAATTGTTCTCTTTTTTCTTTTGACAGCGCCCTGCTTGTCCAAGGATAAAGGGGAAATAATTATCCTTCTCGGTACATCGACATCAGGAAAAACAACGCTTATAAAGACAATAAAAGATATTTATACAACTCTTGATGATTGCAGCATGGACATTATGAGGATGATAAAAAAAGCAGATAGGATAAAGGAGTTTTATCCTCATGCGTATGCTGATCTTCTTGCGGCTATTCATCATGAGGACATAGGGAAAGGCATGGATAGTGCCGATTTTTATATTCAAAGGTCCAACGTGCCGGATGGTATAAAACAACGTGCACGGGCCAGTGTTAAGATCATCCAAGGGGCTGAATCACTTCTTAAAGTAGATGGTTCTAAACAGGTAAGTGATGAACAGCAACAAGACAAAAGTAAAGCAGAAAGAGATGCATGTGATCAATATATTATCACTGCTATTGCTCAAATGGCTTTGAGCGGAAAAAATCTTATTACAGATACGTCTCGTGAAAAAAATGTGCATGCTCTTCAAGAACAATGTTCGGAAGTCAAACATACAGTGGTCCTTGTTTTTTGTTCTCTAGCATCTCTATCAAAGCGTGTGCTTACGCGTAATGAACGCGCTTCTCATAAGGGTGATATGTCCGAGATGCGTAAAGGTTTTCCTTTGTGGCAATACATTGACCTTTATAAAAAACGTGAATCAGCTGAGGAGCCTCTTCTCGAAACGCTGACACGAAGAGACGCTGAAAAAGCCTATGATACCCATTTGATAGTACCGACGACGAAGACCAAAAGAATTGCCTCACGGCTTGGCTATGAAAAATGTGACAAGGAGACATTTTTATCTGCCCTTGGCTTTACATCATCTGATATTGAACGTGTTGAGATTACCCCACGAAACGCTCATTATGATCTTATTATTGACAATACACAGGATGATCTGGTGGCGATTGCTGATTCAGCGAAAAAAATTCTTATCCAAGCAGGAATGATTCACTGATGTACCTTATCCTTGGTTTAGCCCGTTCTGGCCTTGCTACAGCTGCCTTTTTACAAAAGCGCGGCCTTGATTTTGTTGTCCATGATGACCGTGTGACAGATCATAGTTATCCCATCTTAAAAGCATCCGATTGGGCGAACATCACAACCATTGTCATCAGCCCTGGGATTCCAGTGAGTTATCCAACACCTCATCCTGTCATTCAAAGAGCACAAGAACATAATTGTGAGATCATCACGGATTGTACGTTGCTTAGGCGATTTGCTCAGGATAAAAAATTTATCGGTATTACAGGCACAAACGGCAAGTCCACGACGACAGCGCTTGTGACTCATATCCTCCGTGAGGCGGGTATTGATGCTGTGATGGGCGGTAATATTGGTGTACCCGCCTTAGAACTTGGTCTTGATCACGATGTGTATGTGCTGGAGCTTTCCTCCTTTCAATTAGAGCGTTCCCCAGCCTTTAACCTCGATGTGGCTGTTTGGCTCAATTTATCAGAGGATCATCTGATTCAACATGGCACTATGGAAGCCTACACTTCTGCCAAACAACGTATTTTTGACAATGCTCGTATCGGTATTAAATGGGATGACGCCCACGAATCCATATCACTGCCTGAACATTCTTATTTAAAAGGCGATCATAATGAACAAAATCGCACCATGGCCTACCGTGCGCTTAAGGTGTTTGGGTTAGTCCATGACGTGATTATGAGAGGTATGGCAACGTTCAAAGGCCTCAAACATCGCCAGCAATATGTGGGTGTCCTTGGCAAGGTGACCTTTATTAATGATAGTAAAGCCACCAGCGCCAATGCGACGGAACAAGCACTTAAGACCTTTGATACCATCTATTGGCTTGTCGGAGGGCAAGATAAATCTGATGGGATCAACAGCCTAGCACCTTATTTTTCAAAGATTAAAAAAGCCTATGTCTTTGGCGCAGCGAAGGATCGTTTTTCAAAGACATTTGCCGATC